>NZ_JBKFBI010000126.1:0-18401 GCF_053346095.1 Methylobacterium sp. A52T
CTCACGCAGATCCTGGCTGTAGGGTCGGCCCATGGTCTGCTCCTCATCTGGAGCGCGCAATGAATCAGCCCAACAGCCCGACGTGAACCCCAACTGGCCGATTCAGCGCAAACCGAAAACGCTCTAGCGGCGATCGGGAGCTTCGAGCGCCTCGAGGACCCGCGTACCCGGAACCGAACCGTCGCCGGGCCAGACGTTCCAGTCTGCGACCTGATCGAGGGCCTCGCCGAGGCGGCGCTTGTAGACGTGGCGCGGCACCTCCTCGGCACCGAACTGCGACAGGTGGTCGGTGACGAACTGGGTATCGGCGAGCCGGTAGCGCCCGGCGCGCAGGCGGGCCATCAGGTGGACGAGGGCGACCTTCGAGGCGTCGCGAACGTCGTGGAACATGCTCTCGCCGAAGAAGGCAGCCCCCAGCGAGACGCCGTACAGGCCGCCGACGAGCCGGCCGTCCGCGTAGACCTCGACCGTGTGGACGTGGCCGATGTCGAACAGGGCGCCGTAGAGCTCGCGGATCCGCCCGTTGATCCAGGTGCGCTCGCTGTCCCGCCGGGGCGCCGCGCAGCCGTCGATCACCCCGTCGAAATCGGTGTCGCACCGGACCACGAACTGGTCGGACCGCACCGTCCGGGCGAGGCGCCGGGGAACGCGGAACGCGTCGAGGGGAAGCACGCCGCGCGCCTTGGGCTCGACCCAGTAGAGCGTGGGGTCGTCGGCATCCTCCGCCATCGGGAAGATGCCCGCCGCGTAGGCCTTCAGCAGGATCTCGGGGGTGATGTCCACGCGGGCGGTGTCGTGCATGCCGTGAATGTCGCGCGCGGCCGGCGCGAAGACCAGATCCCGCGCGCGCCGCGCTCGCCGCAGCCCCGCCCCAGGTCCGGTCAGGCTTTCATGCCGCCGTCTTCCAGGAAATGCTCCAGCCAGTGAATGTCGTAAAGGCCGTTCTGCACGTCCGGGTTGCGGACGAGCGTCCGGAACAGCGGCAGCGTCGTGTCGATCCCGTCGATGACGAACTCGTCCAGGGCGCGCCGCAGCCGCATGAGGCACTCGTTGCGGGTCCGGCCGTGGACGATCAGCTTGCCGATCAGCGAATCGTAGTTCGGCGGGATCCGATAGCCCTGGAACGCGGCCGAATCGACGCGGACGCCGAGGCCGCCGGGCGTGTGGTAATGGGTGATCTCGCCGGGCGACGGCCGGAAGGTCTCCGGGTGCTCGGCGTTGATCCGGCACTCGATGGCGTGGCCCTCGACCTTGATGTCCGCCTGGCTCACCGAGAGCGGGCCGCCCGAGGCGACCTGGATCTGCTCGATGACGAGGTCGATCCCGGTGATCATCTCGGTGACCGGATGCTCGACCTGGATGCGGGTGTTCATCTCGATGAAGTAGAAGCGCCCGTCCTCGTAGAGGAACTCGATGGTTCCGGCGCCGAGGTAGCCGAGCTCCTTCATGGCGTTGGCGCAGATGCCGCCGATCTCGGCGCGCATCGACTTGTTGAGGGCCGGCGAGCCGCCTTCCTCCCAGACCTTCTGGTGGCGGCGCTGGAGGGAGCAGTCGCGCTCGGCGAGGTGCACGGCGCCGCCGCGGCCGTCGCCGAGCACCTGCACCTCGATGTGCCGGGGCTTCTCGAGGTACTTCTCGAGATAGACCGCGTCGTCGCCGAAGGCGGCCTTGGCCTCGGACTTGGCCATGCCGATCGCCTGCTCGAGCTCGGCCTCGGAGCGCGCCACCTTCATGCCGCGGCCGCCGCCGCCCGCCGCCGCCTTGACGAGCACCGGGTAGCCGATCTCGGCGGCCACGCGCTTGGCGGTGTCGGCGTCCTCGACGCCGCCCTCGGAACCCGGCACGCAGGGGATGCCGAGCTTCAGCGCCGTGCGCTTGGCCTCGATCTTGTCGCCCATGGTGCGGATGTGCTGCGCCTTCGGGCCGATGAAGCCGATCTGGTGATGGGCCAGTACCTCGGCGAAGCGGGCATTCTCCGAAAGGAATCCGTAGCCGGGATGCACGGCATCGGCCCCGGTGATCTCGCAGGCCGCGATGATCGACGGGATGTTGAGGTAGCTGTCGCGAGCGGCCGGCGGCCCAATGCAGACGCTCTCGTCGGCGAGGCGCACGTGCATCGCGTCGGCGTCGGCGGTGGAGTGGACCGCCACGGTGGCGATCCCGAGCTCCTTCGCCGCCCGCAGGATGCGCAGGGCGATCTCGCCGCGGTTCGCGATCAGGATCTTGTCGAACATCGGACCCGTTAGGGCGTCCTGGCGATCCCGGACCGCGCAGGATGCTCTATCCTCTCGTGTTGCGGCGTCGTCCGGGACTGGGCGGCGGGCGCCCGGCGGACGTCCTAGGTGATGACGAGCAGGGCCTCGCCGAACTCGACCGGCTGACCGTCCTCGACGAAGATGGCGCTGATCGTGCCGGCGCGGGGCGCCACGATCTCGTTGAAGGTCTTCATCGCCTCGATCAGCAGCAGCTTGTCGCCGACCGCGACCGTCGAGCCGACATCCACGAAGGCCTTGGCGTCGGGCGAGGGGCGGAGATAGGCGGTCCCGACCATCGGCGAGGGCACGGTGCCGGGCTGCGCGCGGGCCGGCTCGGCCGGGGCGAGGGGAGACGACGCGGCGGGCGCGGGCACCGGAGGCGGGGCGACGGCCGCGAGCGGCGCGGGCGCCGCGACCTGCACGCTCACGGGCTCGAGCCGCCGCGCCACGCGGATGCGCAGGTCGCCCTTCTCGACCTCGATCTCGGACAGGCCGGTCTCGGTCACGAGGTTGGCGAGCTCGCGCACGAGCTCGGGATCGATGGCGTCGTTCTTTGGCATCCGGCCTACTTCGTCTCGCGGCACGTCGGTGCGTCCATCCGGGCTCGGCCCTGGACCCCACCGCGGCCCTGCGGCTGGCGGCTCTTAGACGAAGGCGCCCCAGCGCGACAAGGCTGCGCGGACCGCCTTCGGGGTTCCTCGGCCCGATCCGTCAGCTCAGCAGGAGGCGTGGCCGCACTGGCGCACGTCGGCGATGGTTTTGCGCATCGGCTCGACGCCGACGGCGCCCGGGATCACCTCGTCGCCGATGATGAAGGCCGGCGTGCCCGACAGGCCCAGGCGGTCGCCGAGGCCGCGGTTCTCGCTGAGCGCGGCCTTCACCTCGGGGGAGGCCATGTCCTTCTGCAGCTTGGCCGTGTCGACGCCCATGTCCTTGGCGACTTGGATCGCCCGGGCGCCGTTCACCCGGCCCTTGGTCTCCAGAAGCTTCTGATGAAACTCGAACAGCTTGTCGCCCTTCAACTGCTGGCGCACCGCGACGGCGACCTGGCTGGCCTCCAGCGATTCCGGGCCGAGGACCGGGAAGTCCTTGATGACCACCCGCAGCTTCGGGTCGGATTTGATCAGCGCCTGGATGTCGCCCAGGGCCTTGCGGCAGTAGCCGCAATTGTAATCGAAGAACTCGACCAGCGTGACGTCGCCCGACGGGTTGCCGGCAACGACGTCGTGGGGACCGTTGTGGAGAGCCTCGCGCGATTCCTTGAGGGCGGCGGCCTGGGCGAGGCGCTGCGTCTCGGCCTGCTGCTTCTCGGCCTCGGCGAGGGCCTCCTGAAGCACCTCGGGGTGCTTGATCAGGTAGTCCTTGACGATCGCCTCGATGCCGGCGCGCTGCGCGTCGGTGAACGGCGCGGCGGGGGGCGTCGCGGTCTGCGCGAGGGCCGGGACGGCGACGAGACCGAGCGCCAGGACCAGCGCGGGCAGGGGGCGGATGAAGGGCATAGATCCTCGCTTGCGCGGCGGGGCGGCCCGCGCGTGGCGCGAGCGGTAGGGGCTGGGTTAGGCGTTTTCGCGGCGTCCGGTCAATTCCCGCGGCGAGGGCGGCGTGCGCCGCCGGCTTGAGGCGGGACGGGCGAGCGTCTAACCCCCGGAGGCTCCAGCGTCGTCCGGCTCAGAACAGACCCCATGATCCCGATCTCCCGGCGCGCCGCCGCCGTCCAGCCGTTCCTCGCGATGGATGTCATGGCCGCCGCCGCCGCCAAGGCGCGGGCCGGCAGCGACGTGGTGCGGATGGAGGTCGGCCAGCCGTCGGCGCCGGCGCCCCGGGCGGTGATCGCCGCCGCGCAGGGGGCGCTCGCGACCGGCCGCGTGCCCTACACCGAGGCCCTGGGCCTGCCGTCCCTGCGCGCCCGCATCGCCCGGGACTACGCGGAGCGGCACGGCGTCGCGGTGAGTCCGGAGCGCGTGGTGATCACCACCGGATCCTCGGCCGGCTTCATCCTCGCCTTCATGAGCCTCTTCGACGCCGGCGCGCATGTCGCCGTCCCGCAGCCGGGCTATCCCGCCTATCGTAGCATCCTGGCCGCCCTGGACCTCGTGCCGGCGCCGATGGTGCTGCGCGCCGACGACCGCTTCGCGCCGACCGCCGCCCTGCTGCGCGAGACCCACGCCCGCGCGCCGGTCTCCGGGGCGCTGGTGATGAGCCCGGCCAACCCCTCCGGCACAGTCATCACGGAGGGCGCCCTGCAGGATCTCTGCGCGGCGGCGCGGGGCCTCGGCCTGCCGCTGATCTCCGACGAGATCTATCACGGCCTCAGCTACGGTGAGCCCACCGTCACGGCCCTGCGCTTCGACCCCGACGCGGTCGTGATCAACTCGTTCTCGAAGTACCACTGCATGACCGGCTGGCGCGTCGGCTGGATGGTCGTCCCGGAGGCGCTGGTCCGCCCGATCGAGCGGCTGGCCCAGAACCTCTACATCTCGGCGCCGTACCTGTCGCAGGTCGGCGCCCTGGCGGCCTTCGACGCGACGGACGAGCTCGACTCCGTTCGCGACGGCTACGCGCGCAATCGCGCGATCCTCCTGGACGCGCTGCCGGCCCTCGGCCTCGGCCGCGTCCACCCGGCCGACGGCGCCTTCTACCTCTACGCGGACGTCTCGAACCTCACCAACGACGCGTCGGACTTCTGCCGGCGCATGCTCGACGAGGCGCACGTCGCGGCGACGCCGGGCCTCGACTTCGATCCGGACGTGGGCCACCACCATGTCCGTTTCTCCTTCGCGGGCTCGGAGACCGAGTGCCGCGAGGCGGCGCGGCGCCTGAAGGCGTGGCTGCGCTGAGAGATCAGGCCGCCGGCACGAGCGCGCAGACCGCCTCGACCAGCTCCGAGAAGTGCTCGATCACCCGGTCGGGCCCGAGCTCGGCGACCGGGCGGTCGGTGTAGCCGAAGGTGACCGCCACCACCGGGATCCCGGCGGCCTTGGCGGTGTCGATGTCGGTCCGGGAATCGCCCACCATCACGGCGCGGGCCGGATCGCCGTCGGCGCGGGCGATGGTGCCGGTCAGGTGGCGGGGATCGGGCTTGGACTGCGGGAAGGTGTCCCGGCCGCAGATCGCCGCGAAGCGGTGGCCGATCCCGAGGAGGCGCAGCAGCTCGACCGACTGCCCCTCGTACTTGTTGGTGCAGACCGCGAGCCGGAAACCCGCCGCCTCGAGGGCGTCGAGCGCCTCGACCGCGCCCGGGAAGAGGTGGGACGTGTCGGCGAGGTGCGCCCCGTAATGCGCGATGAAGGCGTCGAACAGCCGGTCGTGGTCCTCCGGCGAGAGCGGCCGCCCCTCGGCCTCGAAGCCCCGCCGGATCAGCGCCCGGGCGCCGGCACCGATCAGCCCCCGCGCCTGCGAGAGCGGCAGCTCGGCCAGTCCCTCGCGCTTCATCAGCACGTTGAGGGTGCCGATGAGGTCGCCTGCGGTCTCCGCGAGCGTCCCGTCCAGGTCGAACACGGCGATCGGGGGCTTGCGCGTCGAATCGGTAGACATGCCAGAGTGGTTCCGTGCTCGGCGGGATCTCGAACGGCGTCGCTATCGGGGCGGGGCACCCGGGGCAAGCCGACCGGCGCGGCGCGGCGGATGCGCGGATCGTCTCACCGGGCGCCCAAGACTCGCCCGAAAGCGCAGCGAAACGCAGCGCGTACCAGCCCCGGGACCCGCGATGAAACTCCTCCTGCCCCTCCTGGCCGCCTGCGCCGCGCTGCAAGCCCTGCCGGCGGCGGCGACCTCCTTCGAGTTCGTGCCCGCCCCGCAGACCGACCTGAACCGGATGTACCGGGTCGACAAGGTGACCGGCGAGGTGACGTCCTGCCAGTACGGCCTCCAGGAATCGGCGGGCGGCATCGGCCAGACGGTCTGCTTCGGATCGGGAGAGGGCGCCGGGCCGCAGACCCCGTCCGAATACGGGCTGGTGGCGAGCCGGCATACCCGCGAGGCCGGCGTCTTCCGGGTGAACTACCGCACCGGCGATATGAGCATCTGCTTCGTGCTGGTGAAGAAGGAGCAGGTCGTCTGCACCCAGCAGGGCAAGCCGGGTGCCGAGGGCGCGTCCGACGCGCCGCTCACCGGTCCGGCCCCGGGTCGCGCGGGCGCCAGCGCCACCCCGACACAGGGCGGCCGTCCGTGACGCGGCCGTGCGGGCGCGGGCGTTCCGGTCGGCCCGGTCCCGTGCTAGGGGCCGCCCGACGCTCACGGAAAGACCGGCTGCCCATGACCCGCGCTCCCTCGCTCATCCCCGCCGACCGGGCCGTGTCCCGGTGAGCGGGCCGGACCTGCGGCGGGCCGCGGCCGCCCGCGCCCTCAACCTCGTCGAGCCGGGCATGCGGCTCGGCCTCGGCACGGGCTCCACGGCGGCGGCCTTCGTGGCGCTCCTCGGCGAGCGCGTCCGCGCCGGCCTCGACATCGTCGGCGTGCCGACCTCCGAGGCCACGCGCGCGCAGGCCGAGGGCCTGGGCATCCGCCTCGCGACCCTGGACGAGCAGCCCGAGCTCGACCTGACCATCGACGGCGCCGACGAGGTCGACGACCGGCTGCGCCTGATCAAGGGCGGCGGCGCGGCACTCCTGCGCGAGAAGATCGTCGCCTGCGCGAGCCGTCGCATGGTGGTGATCGCCGACGCGGCCAAGCACGTGGCGCGCCTGGGCGCCTTCCCGCTACCGATCGAGGTCAACCCCTTCGGCCTCAAGGCGACGCACCGGGCCGTCGAGGCCGCAGTCGCCGGGACCGGCTGCTCCGGCGAGGTCCGGCTGCGCGCCCTGACGGATGGCAAGCCCCTGGTCACCGACGGGGGCCATTACATCCTCGACGCGCACCTCGGTGCGATTCCCGATCCGGAGGCCCTCGGCGCCGCCCTCTGGGCCGTGCCGGGCGTCGTCGAGCACGGCCTGTTCCTCGGCATCGCCGACGCCGCGATCCTGGCGGCGGCGCGGGACGGGCAGGCCGAGGTCACCGTTCTCGGCAGCCTCACCTGAGGCGCCGCCCTCCATCGCCGGCCATCCTCGCAAGAAAGTCCAGCATGTCCCGTCGCCTCACCGCCGTGCCAGGCCTCGCGCTCGGCTTCGCGCTCCTGGCGCTCCCCCACGCGGCGGCCGCGCAGCCGCAGAAGGCCGCGCAGGCCAAGCCGGCCGCTCCAGCCGCCAGCACCCCCGCGGCCAACAGCCCGGCCGCGGCCACCTACACGCCGGCCCATCTCGCCCTGGCCCGCGAGGTGATGCTCAGCTCCGGCATCGCCCGGTCGTTCGACTCGGTGCTGCCGGCCTTCGCCGACCAGATCCGCAAGCAGGCGGTCACCCGTCCCGAGCTGTCCAAGGACCTCGAGGAAGTCCTGGCCTCGCTGCAGCCGGAGATGGAGCTGCAGAAGCAGCGCATGATCGACATCGCGGCGCGCACCTACGCGTCGAAGTTCTCGGAAACCGAGCTGAAGGAGATCGCGACCTTCTTCCGCTCGCCCGCCGGCAAGCACTACGTCGAGGCGCAGCCGCAGCTCCTCGACGAAATGGTGCAGGAGATGCAGGACTGGACGCAGGACGTCTCCGAATACGTCATGGTCCGCGTCCGCGCCGAGATGGGCAAGCGCGGGCACCAGATGCAGTGAGGGCGGCCGCTCCCGGGGGCGGATCGCCGTGAGAGATCGTTCATGACAGCGGCCGGCCGCATGTACGCGGCGGGCGGCGCGCTCCTCGCGGCCATGCCGCTCGCCATGGTGCTCGCCAACCGGTCGAGCCCGCTGGTCGTCGGGCTGGCGGCGCTAGCCTTCCTGGCCGGGCGATGGGCCGAGGACGCGTCCGCCCTGCGCCGCGCGCTGCAGTCCCCGCTGCGGACGCCGCTCGCCGGGGGGGCACTCGCCTTCCTGGCCTGGGCGCTGGTCTCGCTGGCCTGGAGCCCGTTCTCGGCGGCCTCCCTGCGGGTGCTGGGCGAATTCCTCCCGACGCTCCTCGCCGCCTACCTGCTGGCCTGCCTCGCGCCCGGCCGGATCCCGGCCTTCGCGCCGCGGCTCGGCGCGATCGCGATCGCGCTGGCGGGACTCCTGATCGCGGTGGATCTCGCCTCGGATCTGGCCCTGGAGCGGGCCCTCGGGCGCCGTGTCGCAGCCTTCGTGCACAACCGGCCGGCCCTGACCCTCGACCTCGTGGCCGGCCCGCTGGCCCTCGTCCTCTGGAAGGACCGCACCCGTGGCCTCGCGGCCGCGACCCTCGCCTTCGCGGGCCTCGGCGTGCTCCGCTCGATCAGCGGCGCCGCCCAGCTCGGCCTCCTGGCGGGCGCCGCGATGGCGGCTCTGGCGCTCTTGCTGCCCAGGCGGGTCGGCCTGGGCCTCGCCGGACTCGGTCTCGCCCTCGCGGTGGTCCTCGCCCCGGTCGAGGGCGACCTTCTCGCCCGCGCCATGCCGGAGGCCGCCCACGAGCGCCTCGTCCAGTCCTCGTCCCGGGCCCGGGTCGCGATCGCGCGCAGCTTCGGGGCCGCGGTGGCGGCCGATCCCTGGCGCGGTGCGGGCGTCGGCACCAGCGCGCGCTTCGCCGAGACGCCCGTCGCGCAGACGGTGCCGCCGGAGATGCGCGTCCTCCTCGGGGTCGGGCACCCGCACAACAGCTTCCTGCAGGTCTGGGCCGAGCTCGGCCTGCCCGGCGCGATCCTCGCGGCGCTGACCGCGATGCTGATCCTCGCCCGGATCGCGCGGCTGCCGCGGCCCGACCGGGCGGCGGCACTCGGCCTCGTGGCCTGCGCGGCTTCGATCGCCTTCGTCGAGCACAACGGCTGGGCCGCGTGGTGGACGGCGGGGCTCGGCGCTGCCATCACCTGGATGCGCGCGGCCCCTCAGGGCGGCGCGATCGAGAGATCCGAGCGGGACGGTCCGGCATGAGCGCGTTCGACGTCGACCTCTTCGTCATCGGCGGCGGGTCCGGTGGTGTCCGCGCGGCGCGGATCGCGGCCGGGTACGGCGCGCGGGTGATGCTGGCCGAGGAGTACCGGGTGGGTGGAACCTGCGTGATCCGCGGCTGCGTCCCGAAGAAGCTGATGGTCTATGCCGGCCGCTTCGCCGACGAGTTCGAGGACGCCGCGGGCTTCGGTTGGACGGTGGAGAAGCCCCGCTTCGACTGGGGCACGCTCAAGACGCGGCGCGACGCGGAGGTGACCCGGCTCGAAGGCATCTACGACACCAACCTGATCCGCGCCGGCGTCGAGATCGTACCCGAGCGGGCGGTGATCGAGGACCCCCACACGATCCGCCTCGTCGCGTCCGGCCGCACCATCCGGGCCGAGCGGATCCTGGTGGCGGTCGGCGCGCATCCCGTGAAGGAGCCGGCGGTGCCGGGCATCGACCTGGCGATCACCTCCAACGAGGTGTTCGAGCTGGAGCGCCTGCCGGAGCGGATCCTGGTGATCGGCGGCGGCTACATCGCGGTGGAGTTCGCGGGCGTCTTCGCGGCGCTCGGCAGCCGCACGACGCTGCTGCACCGGGGCGACAGGTTGCTGCGCGGGTTCGACGACGAGATCCGCGACGCCCTGGCCGAAGCCTACGCCCGGCGCATGGACCTGCGGCTCGGGCGCACGCTGCGGCGCATCGAGCGCCGGGACGGCGGCCTCTGCGCGCAGCTCGACGACGGCGGCGAGATCCTGGTGGACGAGGTGCTCGTCGCCACCGGGCGGCGGCCGAACGTCGAGGGCCTCGGCCTCGACCGGGTCGGCATAGAGACCGACGCCGCCGGCGCGATCCCGGTCGACGCCTACTCGCAGACCAAGGTGCCGTCGATCTACGCGGTGGGCGACGTGACCAACCGCGCCAACCTGACGCCGGTGGCGATCCGCGAGGGTCACGCCTTCGCCGACACGGTCTACGGCGGCAAGCCGGCCTGCGTCGACCATCGCCTGATCCCGACCGCGGTGTTCTCGACCCCCGAGATCGGCGTCGTCGGCCACAACGAGGCGGCGGCCCGGGCGATCTACGGCAAGATCGACGTATACAAGGCGCGCTTCCGCCCGATGAAGGCGACCCTGTCCGGCCGCGAGGAGCGGATCTTCATGAAGGTGCTGGTCGACTGCGCCAGCGACCGCGTGGTCGGCGTCCACATCTTCGGCCACGATGCCGGTGAGGTGATCCAGGCGGTGGGCATCGCCGTGACCATGGGCGCCACGAAGGCCGATTTCGACCGGACCATCGCGGTCCACCCGACAGCCGCCGAGGAACTCGTGACCATGCGCGTCCCAGAGGTCACCAAGCACCCGGTCGGCGTCGGCTGAGACCTCCGCCGCGGCCGGGGCTCGACGCGGTGCGCGACCGAGCCATATCAGGGTCATGGGCAAGCAGGGCACCGGCAAGGGACGACGCGAGGACGACGCGCACGCGCGGCGGCAGGCGATCATCGACGGCCTGCTGGAGGATGCACTGCGGCCGGCCTTCCACCGGCCGCCGAGCCACGAGGCCCTCTCCCCGGACATCCGGCATGCGATCGACCGCCTCCTCGCCAAGGCTGAGGCACAGCGCAGCCGAAACCTGACCTACGACGACCTGGAGGAGGCGCTGCCGCCCCGGGACGTCTCGGCCGAGGATCTGGAGGCGATCTTCTGGATTCTGGCCGAGCACGGGATCGAGGTCGAGGACGGCGAGGCCTGACCCGAGACCTGAAGCCGGGACGCGCCTGCCCCCCGGTTCACGGCACTCGCCAGTGTAGAGGAAGCTCTCTATAAGCCGCGCTTCGCGCGTAGGCGCGATCGCACGAAGAGGTGCGCGGAGAGAGACCATGGGCGAGCGTTGGACACCGAAGAGCTGGAGACATCTGCCGATCGAGCAGGTCCCCACCTATCCGGACGCCGCCAGCCTCGGTGCCGTCGAGTCGCAGATCGCGAGCTTTCCGCCGCTGGTCTTTGCCGGTGAGGCCCGCAAGCTGAAGGCCGCACTCGGGCGCGTCGCCGCGGGCCAGGCCTTCCTGCTCCAGGGCGGGGACTGTGCCGAGAGCTTCGACGAGCACTCCGCCGACAACATCCGCGATTTCTTCCGGGTGTTCCTGCAGATGGCCATGGTGCTGACCTTCGCGGGCGGTTCGCCCGTGGTGAAGGTCGGGCGCATCGCCGGGCAGTTCGCCAAGCCGCGCTCGTCGCCGACCGAGACCCTCGAGGGCGTGAGCCTGCCGAGCTACCGGGGCGACATCATCAACGGCATCGGCTTCACCGAGGAGTCGCGGGTGCCGGATCCGCGCCGCCAGCTCGAGGCGTACCGGCAATCGGCCGCGACGCTGAACCTGCTGCGCGCCTTCGCAACTGGCGGTTACGCGAACCTCGAGAATGCCCATCGCTGGATGCTGGGCTTCGTGAAGGATTCGCCGCAATCCTCGCGTTACCAGGACGTGGCCGGCCGCATGACCGACGCGCTCGACTTCATGCGGGCCATCGGCATCAACCCGGAGACCCATCCGGAGGTGCGGACCACCGACTTCTACACCAGCCACGAGGCCCTGCTGCTCGGCTACGAGGAGGCGCTGACCCGCGTCGATTCGACGACCGGCGACTGGTACGCCACCTCCGGCCACATGCTGTGGATCGGCGACCGGACCCGGCAGCCGGACCACGCCCACGTCGAGTACGCCCGCGGCATCAAGAACCCGATCGGCCTGAAGTGCGGCCCGTCCATGAAGGCGGAGGGCCTGATCCGGCTCATCGACCTGCTCAACCCGGAGAACGAGCCGGGGCGCCTCAGCCTGATCTGCCGCTTCGGCGCCGACAAGGTCGGCGACCACCTGCCGGCGCTGATCCGGGCGGTCGAGCGGGAAGGGCGCTCGGTCGTGTGGATCTGCGATCCGATGCACGGCAACACGATCCCGGCCGGCCGCTACAAGACCCGGCCGTTCGAGCGGGTGATGCAGGAGATCGAGGGCTTCTTCGGCGTCCACCGCGCCGAGGGCACCTTCGCGGGCGGCATTCACCTGGAGATGACCGGCAAGGACGTGACCGAGTGCACGGGCGGCGCCCGGGCCCTGACGGCGGACGACCTGCAGGACCGCTACCACACCTACTGCGACCCGCGTCTCAACGCGGAGCAGGCGCTGGAGGTGGCGTTCCGCACGGCCGAGCTGGTCAAGGCCGAGCGCAGCCACATCGAGCGCCCGCGCCTCGACGCGGCCGAGTAGGGCGGATCTCCGACCGGTCATCCGACCGGCCAACGACGCGCGCTGTCCCCTCGCGGGGGCGGCGCGCACCGCCGGACGCCGCGACGGTCAGGCGATCGCCCGGAGCGCGCCGTTCCAGCGGCGGATGACCGAGGCGACCTCCGAGACGGGGACGGCGCGGCTGAACAGGTAGCCCTGGACCTCGTCGCAGCTCTCGGCGCGCAGATGTGCGAGCTGCGCCTCCGTCTCGACGCCCTCGGCGGTCGTCGTCATGCCGAGGCTGGCACCGAGGCCGATCACTGCCCGCACGATGAAATCGGTCCCGTCCTTCACGCACAGGTCGCGTACGAAGGACTGGTCGATCTTGATCTTGTCGAACGGGAAGGAGCGCAGGTAGCTGAGCGACGAGTAGCCGGTGCCGAAATCGTCCATCGCCACCCGCACGCCCAGCGCGCGCAGGCTGTGCAGGATCGCCGTCGTCGCACCGGGATTGGCCACCAGCACCGTCTCGGTGATCTCTAGCTCCAGGCGCCGGCCCGGCAACCCGGTCCGGCGCAGCGCCTCGCGCACGGCGGTGACGAGACTCGCCGAGGTGAACTGCACGGCCGAGACGTTGACGGCGACCTTGAGCTCGTCCGGCCAGCGGGCGGCCTCCTCGCAGGCGCGGCGCAGCACCCACTCGCCGAGCGGCACGATCAGCCCGAGCTCCTCGGCGATCGGGATGAACTCGGCCGGCGAGACGGAGCCGCGGACCGGGTGGTTCCAGCGCAGCAGCGCCTCGAAGCCGCAGATCCGGTCCGTCTCGAGGCTGTAGATCGGCTGGTAGTAGACCTCGAACGCCTCCCGGGCGAGGGCGTCACGCAGGTCGCGCTCCATGATCCGCCGGGCCATGAGGCGGGCATCCATGGCCGGTTCGAAGAAGCGGAACGCGCCCCGCGCCTCGGCCTTGCCCCGGTCGAGGGCGACCTCGGCGTTCTTCAGGAGCTTGTCCGCGTCGGACCCGTCGCTCGGGGCGAGGGTGATGCCGATGGTGAGACCGACGCAGATCGTGTGGTGGGTCAGGCTGTAGGGCGCGCCGACGACCTCGATGATGCGCCGGGCGAGGATGGCGGCGTCCTCGGGCCGGTCGACGCCGCGCTGGACCACGATGAACTCATCGGCTCCGAGGCGCGCGACGCAGTCGATCTCGCGCACGCAGGCGGTGAGCCGATTCGCGGCCGCGACGAGCAGCTCGTCGCCGATCCCGTGGCCCAGGGTCTCGTTGACCGGCCGGAAGTCGTCGAGGTCGATGGCGAAGACCGCGAAGCCCTGGTCGCGCCCGGCCTGGGCCACGGCCACGTCGATCTGCTGCCCCACCGCCACCCGGTTGGGCAGGCCGGTCAGCATGTCGTGATGCGCCAGGAAAGCGATGCGGGCCTCGGCCCGGCGGCGCTCCGTGACGTCCTCGTAGGTGGCCACGAAGCCGCCATCGGCGGCCTCGCGCCGGTCGATGGCGACGATGCGGCCGTTGCTCAGCTCCTGGAAATGCGTCTGCCAAACGCCGTTGCTGAAAGCGTCCCGCTGCTGGCGCAGCAGCGCTTCGAGATCGCAGCCAGGATGGTTGCCGGCCGCGAGACTGGCGCTCAGGACCTCGAGGGCCGTCATGCCGGGTACGACCGTGCCGGACGGCAGGCCGTAGATCTCGCCGTAGCGCCGGTTGACGACCATCAGCCGATTCTGCGCGTCGTACAGGCAGAGCCCCTGGGACATGGTGTCGAGGGCCGCATCGAGGCGCAGGTTGGTCTGGGTCAGGAAATGCTCCTGCTCCTTGAGCAGGCTGATGTCGCTGCAGACCGCGATGAAGCCGCCCTGCCGGGTCGCGGTGCGGCTCACCCGCAGCCAGCGGCCGTCGGCCAACCGGACGTCGCCGTCCCGGGCCAGGGCCCCGAAGCGATCCTCCGGGACATCCGAGCGGTGGTCCCGCGACTCGTGCGCAACCTTCGTCAGCGACAGACCGGCCTCGATGGCAGCGTCGAGCCCGTCGAAGAAGCGCAGGGCCTGCGCGTTTGCCAGGGCGATCCGGCCGTCGGCATCGACCACGACGACGCCTTCCCGCGACGTCTGCAGCGCGTCCGTCACCTGCGCCTCGGTGCCCCGGCGCTGGCTGCTTTCGCGGAGCGTGAGAGCCCGGATTGTCGACCGCATCGCCGCGACGACGTTCAGCAGCCGGCTCAACCCGTCGCGGCCGCCGGTGGGGATCCGATCGTCGAGCTGGCCGCCCGCGATCCGTTCGGCCGCCTCGGCCGCCGCGCCGACCGATCCGCCGATGTGGCGGGTGAGCAGCCAGGCGATCAGCCCGCAGGCGATGATCACGAGGGCCGCCGCGATGGAGTGCCAGCGGACGACGCCCCGCACGCGCTGCCGCGCTGCCTGCCGGAAAGTGAATCCGTCGCCGGCCATGACGTTGATCAGGAGATCGATCTGGCCTTCGACGGCGTCGGCCTGCCGTTCGAGAGCCGCCTTCTGATCCGGCAGCACCGTGACGGGATCGAGTGCGCGGCGCAGGCTCTCCCAGGATGCCACGCTGGTCTGGACGGCCTCGGCCGTCCGCGCCGCCTGCTCGGACTGGGCCCGCTCGGCCGCGATGGCGAGATCCTCGGCCAGGATCGCCGAGAGGTCGGTGATATCCGCATCCCGCTTCGCCACCTCGGCACCGTCACCGGTCTGCATCCGCCGGACGAGGGCGGTGCGCATCTTCGCGAAGTCGGCCGCCACCGCGCGGGCGAAGCTGATCGAGGTCAGGGATTCGTCGTAGGTCCGGGTGACGAGCGCGCCGACCTGCGTGATCGCCGAGCCGGCCGAGAGCGCGAGCGCGCCAAGGAGGAGACCGACACAGAGGAACGCGACGCCGACCGCGGCGCGGATCGACGGGATACGGCCCGTCCGCGTCGCGGCCGCGCGGGTTTGCCCGGCTCGGTCCGCGCTCGCCGTCGGTGTCTCGGGATCTCGCATCGCACGGGTCGCTGGGTCACACGTCCGGCCAGCGATAAATGTCACTTGTTAAGAGGCAATTAGCTGGCTTGTCTCAGATCACGGATCAGCTGCGCGCGACCGTCACGGAGCAATCGGCGGATCGTGCACAGTCGACCGCACGATCGGTGAAATCTTCGGCACCGCGGTTGTGCCGGCAAGCGGATCCCGTCGATTGAACGCAACCTTTCATCATGGGTGGCGCGCATTTGAGCAACGGGTCCGGACGGGCGCGATGCTCATGTCGCCAGCTCGGCACCGACATACCGACCGGTATCCGACAGCTCGGAGGCCGTATCCGCGCGCCGGCCGCGCCGTCGCGGCGCGACCGGCGCCCACGTGATTCCCGCGCCCGAGCGATTCCCGCGGTCGAGTGTCTCCCGCGTTCACCGCTGCGCCGAGCGGAGCGGCCCGGGCGGTGGCGGTGACTTCAGGGGCTCGACGGACTGGCCGTCCCGCAGATCCGGGGCGGGGCTGTAGATGATCCGGCTGTCGGCGGGCAGCCCCGATTCGAGCTCCAGCGTGCGCCCGAGATCGCGACGGACTCGGATCGTCCGCCACGTCATCCGGTCGTCGTCGCTCAGGGTGGCGACCCTGAGGTCGTTGCCGTCGAACACCGTCGCCTCGGCGGGGATCGACACGCCGGGCTCGGCCCGGGGGATCTTGAGGGTGACGTAGGCGTAGAGCCCGGCCCGCAGCGCCCGGTCGGCGTTGGGGACGTCCACCTGGGTGGTCAGCGTGCGCGACGCCGCGTTCAGCGCGACGGAGCTGCGCTCCACGTAGCCTTCGAAGCGCCGCCCCGGCATCTGCGGCACGGTGATCTCGGCCCGGACGCCGGGCTTGACGCCGACGGCATCCTTCTGCGGCACGTTCACGGTGATGCGCAGCAGGCTGTCCTGATCCATGGTCAGCAGCGGCGTGCCCCCGTTATCGGCGCGGACAAGGTCGCCGACATCGACGTTGCGCACCGTCACGACCCCGTCGAACGGCGCCACGACACGCTCGAAGGCGGTGAGCGCCTTCAGGCGGTCGACCACGGCCTCCTGCGCCTTGATGTTGGCGGTGGCGACCTTCACGCCGGCCTCGGCGGCGGCGAGCGCGGCGGCTTGGCTGAGCACGCCCGCCTTGGTGTTGTCGGCGTTCTGCCGCGAGGCCCAGCCCTGCACGGCCAGGGTGCTGGTGCGGTTGTTGGTGAGGTTAGCGAGGTTCACGTTCGCGCGGGCCTGCTCGACCTGCGCCTGTGCCTGGAGCAGCTGCGCCTTCAGCTGGCCGACCTGCGCCTCGGCCTGCGCGAGTTGCTGGTCGAGATCCGGTGCGGCGATGCGCAGAAGGAGTTCGCCCGCCTTGACCCGGGATCCGATATCGACCCGGCGCTCGGCGATGTAGCCGGTGGCGCGCGCGGCGATCGCCGCCGTGGTGAAGGCCTGGATCTCGCCGGGAAGCACGAGATCGAGGGGGCCCTCGGCCCGCTCGGCGGCCACGGTGCGCACCTGCGGCACGAGGGTCTTGATCCGCTCCAGCGTCGCGGTCGCCTCCACGTCGCGCTGCCAGTGACCGTAGGCACCCCAGGCGAGCAGGCCGAGTCCGGCGAGGCCGACCAGCAGGAACGGGGCCTTGCCGGGCGGCGGAGGGACTTCCGCGCCCGCGTCGTGCGCCTTCATCGATCGGCTCTCCGCCCCGGACATCCAGCCGGGTCACGGTGAGGGTAGCGGCCGGCGGGCCGGCCGGCCAGCGTGTGCATTGGCCGCATCGGCGCGCCGGCCTAACGCGCCGGCCCGGCCACCAGCAGGCGACGGCTGAGGCGCTTGTGCAGGTGGACCATCAGGGCGATGCCGAAGAGGGGCGTCAGCAGGTTGAGGAAAGGGACGATCATCAGGCCGGCCAGCAGGCAACCGGCGCCGAGTGTCCGGACCGAGAAGGCGCGGCGCATCTCGGCGGCCTCGGGGAGGGGGCGGAACCGGGCCGCCGCCATCTCGAAGTACTCGCGGGACAGCAGGTAGGCGTTGGCGGCGAAGAAGGCCGCGATCCCGATGACGGGGACGAAGAAGATCACCAGGGCCGCGAGGTTCACCAGCAGCGTCACGCCGGCGAAGCGCAGGGCGTAGAGCATGGCGGTCCCGAACGGCATGGCGCGTCCGGGCGGCTCGTTCGGGAAATCGGTGCGCTCGACGATCTCGGCCGCGTCGTCGAGGAAGAAGCCCGCCACCAGGATCGAGACCGCCGGCATCAGGTAGGCGAGGGCCACGACCAGACCGAAACCCGCGAGGTAGTAGGCGAGGCTGTCGAGGATCGGGTACTGGGCGGAGATGTGATGGCTCGCCTGGAAGGCCTGGATCAGCCGGGTCAGGCCCAGCCAGATCACGAGCAGGAGCCCGACCGTCAGGCCGAGGGACTTCCACAGGATCGCGCGCAGCGGCGGCGAGAAGGTCTGGCGCAAAGCCGCCGCGGCGGACTCGACGAGCATCGGGCGAGGATTCCGGCCTGCGCCGGAAGCGGCGCTGGCGCGTTGTGGAGCGGTGCGGCGACCGGTGCAAGGCCGGGTCTCGTCGCGGGAGTGTCAGGGGGCGGGGAGCACGCGTGCAGGACACGACAGGACAGGTCACGGCGCCGCGGGCGCTCGATCACCGGTGGATCGACCCGGTCGTCCAGCCCGCCTACAGGCCGCACCTCGCGCCGCTGCCCGACAAGCCGGAGGTGCTGGTGATCGGCGCGGGCGCCGCCGGGATCGGCGCGGCCCGGACCCTCGCGGCCCGGGGCGTGCCCGTCGCGGTGCTGGAGGCGCGGGACCGCGTCGGAGGCCGGGCCGTGACGGTGGCTCTCCGCGGCCACGCCCTCGATCTGGGCGCTCACTGGCTCCATGCCGGGCCGATCAATCCCCTCGTGGCACTGGGCCGCGCGCGCGGCGAGCGGCTCCGCCGGGCCGCGCAGGAGAGTCACGTCTGGGTTCGGGGTCGGCCGGGCCGCGCCGACGACGTCCGGGCCAACGCGCGCGCCT
>NZ_JBKFBI010000127.1:0-18375 GCF_053346095.1 Methylobacterium sp. A52T
GGGCGGGGGCGGGCGGCCGGCGCCCTCGTTCCGGCGCAGGAAGGGGATCGCGAAGGGCGGGTCGTAGCCCATGACGAAGGGCGCGCCCGCCGGTGCGCGGCCGGCCGCCGCCAGGACGGCGGCGAGGATGCCCGCCTGCGCGGCCCGCGCCTCCGGGGTGAGGCGGCCGGAGAAGCGCAGGGCCGCGATCCGCTCGGCCGGGACCTCGACCAGCCGGACCCCCGGCTCGGTCGGCGCCGGCGCCCCGGCCGCCGCCACCGCGCGGGGCAGGAAGAACCGCATCGTGCCGGTGCCGTCCCGCTCCACCGGGACCGTCATGGCGATGCGCTGGGCGATGTACTGGCCGCCGCTCTCCACCGGCGCCGTCATGGCGATGCGGTCCCCGGCCCGGTTGGCGCCGGTGATGTAGCGGAACAGCCGCCCGAAGGCGTCGCCGTCGCCCTGGCCGCGCGCGTCGGTCTCGACCGCGAGGCGCGGCGCGTAGGACCGGATCTCGACCCCGCGGTCGAGGCGCTCGACGACCGCGTAGGCGGGCTGCTCGTAGAGCGCCCGCACGCCGAAGATCCCGAGCACCGCCTCCGCCAGGGTGACGAGCGCGTACATGACCCTGTCCATGGGACCTCCGGGGGCGGGCGCGGCGTCTCCCGCGCGCGCGGAACCTCCCGCGGGAACATGGCGCCGGGACCGCCCGTCGCCGCCCGGCTGCGGCGTCAGGCCTCCGTCAGGTCTCCGCTGGTCCCGGCAGCGCCCCGCCCCGTCAGGGCTGCCCGCCCTGCTGGCCGCCTCTCGGCCGCCCCCGCCGCGCGCCGACGACCTTGCGCAGCGCGCGCGAGACCTGGTCGGCGGAGTAGGGCTTGGGCAGCAGCTCGAAGTCGCGGAGCCCCTCCTGGGCGAGGGCGTGGCTGTAGCCGGAGGCCAGAACCACCGGCAGGTGCGGCATCCGCTGCCGGAGGAGCCGGGCCAGCGCGATCCCGCCCATGCCGGGCATGACCACGTCGGAGAACACGACGTCGAAGGCCGCGCCGTCGGCCCCGAGCTGGTCCAGCGCCTCCTCGGCGTTGGTCGCCCAGGTCGTCGCGTAGCCGAGATCCTCCAGGATCTGCGTGGCGAAGCGGCCGACCTCGATGTTGTCCTCCACCACCAGAACCCGCTGCCCCGCGCCGCCGGGGTCGAGGGCGGCGGCCTCCGCGGCGGCGGCGCAGGACGCCTCGGGCTCGACCTGCGGCAGGTAGAGCGTGAAGGTGGCGCCGCGGCCGGGCGCGCTCTCGACCGCGACGTCGCCGCCGGACTGCTTGGCGAAGCCGAAGACCTGGGACAGGCCGAGTCCGGTGCCCTTGCCCACCTCCTTGGTGGTGAAGAACGGCTCGAACACCCGCGCCAGCACGTCCGGCGCGATGCCGGTGCCGGTGTCGACGAGGTCGATCGCCGCGAACGGGCCGGGCGCGCCGGCATGGCCGCGGATCGGCGGCAGCGCCGCGCCGCAGCGCAGGCGCAGGGTCAGCGTTCCGGCGCCGTCCATGGCGTCCCGGGCGTTCACCGCCATGTTGACCAGCGCGGTCTCGAACTGGCTGAGATCGACCCGGATGAAGCAGGGCCGCTCCGGCAGCTCGGTCACGACCGCGATGCGGGCGCCCGTGACCGTGTCGAGGAGGTCGGCCACGCCGCGCAGCCGCGCGCCGACGTCGAGGATCTCGGGCTTCAGCGCCTGTCGCCGCGCGAAGGCGAGGAGCTGGCCGGTGAGCTTCGCCGCGCGGTCCACCGTCTCCGAGACGGCGTTGAGGTAGCGGGACCGGCGCTCCTCTGCCAGGTCCGGCCGGCGGAGGAAGTCGACCGACGAGCGGATGATCGTCAGGAGGTTGTTGAAGTCGTGGGCGACGCCGCCGGTGAGCTGGCCCACTGCCTCCAGCTTCTGCGACTGCCGCAGCGCCTCCTCGGCGTGCCGGAGCGCCTCGGCCTGGGCCTTCTCGGCGGTGACGTCGCGGCCGTAGGCGTAGACCTGCGCGCCCTCGACGGAGGTACGCCACGAGATCAGCCGCAGGGTGCCGTCCCTGTGCCGGTAGCGGTTCTCGAAATCGGTCAGGTCGCGCGCCGCGGCGGCCGCTTCGAGCGCCTCCTGGGTCGCGCCCGCATCCTCGGGCCAGATGAAGTCCAGGAAGCTGCGCCCCACCACCGCGGCGGGCTCGTGCCCCAGGATCGTCTGCCAGGCCGGATTGACCGCGCGGAAGATGCCGTCGGCCCCGACCACGGCCAGCAGGTCGCGCGAGTTGCGCCAGACCCGGTCGTGCTCGGCCGTGCGCTCGGCCACGCGCTGCTCCAGGGTCAGGTTGAAGCGCACGAGCTCGGCCATGAGCCGCTTCTGGTCGTCGATGTCGGTGCTGGTGCCGACCCAGCGGGTGACCGCGCCGTCGGCGCCCAGGACCGGCTGCGCCCGGGCCAGGAACCAGCGATACGCGCCGTCGGCGCGGCGCAGGCGGTACTCGGACTGGTAGTCGGCCCGCGACCGGACGGCCGCCCGCCATTCCGCGTCGACCCGGTCCTGATCGTCGGGATGGATGATCCCCCGCCAGCCCGCGCCGTCGAGGGTGCCGGGCTCCCGGCCCGCGTAGGCGTAGACGCGCGCGTTGAACCAGTTCGCCGCCCCGGCCGCGTCGGTCGCCCAGACGAAGTTCGGCAGCACCTGCGACAGGACCCGGAACTGCGCCTCGCTGGCGCGCAGGGCTTCCTCGGCCTGCTTGCGGGCGGTGATGTCGATCGCCGTGCCGATCACCCGCACGCAGCGCGCGCCCTCGAAGATCCCGCGCCCCTTGGCGGCGACCCAGCGCACGACGCCGTCCTCCTTGCCGACGGTGCGGTACTCCACGTCGTAGACGGCGCGCCGCGCGGGATCGAGGGCGGAGGCGTAGGCCGCGCTCGTGGCCTCCCGGTCCTCGGGATGCAGGCCGGCGTAGTAATCGGCCATCGTGACCGGCACGTCGGCCGAGATGCCGAACATCGCCTTGACCCGCGCGGGCCAGAACAGGGTGTCGGCGACGACGTCGACGTCCCAGAGGCCGATCTCGGCCGCCTCGGTCGCGAGCCGCAGGCGCCGCTCGCTCTCCCGCAGCTGCTCCTCGGTCCGGCGGCGCACCGTGTCGTCGAGATGCAGCCCGTCCCAGACCAGCGTGTCGTCGACACGGCGGGGGGCCGAGACGATGCGCGTCCAGACGTGGGTGCCGTCCGGCCGGCGCATGGGCGCCGCGACATCGAAATGCGCGAGGTCGCGGATCGCGGCGGCCTCCGCCTCGGCGACGGCGGCGCGGTATTCCGGCAGGATCAGGTCGTAGGCGACCGCCGGGTCGGCGAGCACGTCCCCGGCCGCCAGGCCGGTCATGCGCTCGAAGCCCTGCGACACGTAGAGGAAGCGCCGGTCGGCGCCGTCGGGGGCCATGGCGAGCTGGTAGACGTAGCCGCCCGGGAGGTGGTCGGCGAGGGCCCGGATCCGGGCCTCCGCCTCGCGCAGGCGCGCCTCGGCCTGGACGCGGCCGGTCGTCTCCGTGCAGGCGCAGTGCAGGCCGGCGACCCGGCCCGCCTCGTCGCGCACCGGCGCGTACGAGACGGTGAACCAGGTCGGCTCGTCGTAGCCGTGCCGGTTCATGGTCAGCGGCATGTTCTCGGACCACGTCGCCGCGCCGGCGAGCGCCCGGTCGATCAGGGGGCCGATCTCCGGCCAGATCTCCTTCCAGACGTCGCGGAAGCGCGCACCGAGCGCCGCGGGATGCCTGTCGCCCAGGATCTCCGCGTAGGCGTCGTTGTAGAGGAAGACGAGGTCGGGCCCGAACGCCACGAACATCGGGAACCGCGATCCCAGGATCAGGCTCAGGGTCGCCCGCAGGCAGGGTGCCCAGCTGTCCGGCGGGCCGAGCGGCGAGCCGGACCAGTCGTGGGCGCGGATCCGGGCGCCCATCGCACCGCCCTCCGCGAGGAAGGCCGGGGGCGCGGTCCCGACGGTCTCAGGCATCGGACCAGGCGCGTGACTCGGACATGGGGCGAGGAACCGGCGGGACAGGACAGCGCCATCGGTGCCCCAGCGGGCGGGTTCGCGCAACCGCGTCGGCGCGCACGCGCCGCCCGGGACGCCGTGCGGGGCCCGCACGCCGTGTGGAGAACGCCCGGGAGAGCCCCAGAGACGCCAGCGGGACGCCAGCGGGACGCCAGCGGGACGCCCGCGCGACGTCCCCCTCAGGCGCTCCTGTCGCGGCCCGAGATCAGCCGGAGCTGCGCCGGCGGGCGCGCCGCCAGGGCGGCGGCGACCTTGCCCTCGAGTTCCCCGACGCGGAACGGCTTCAGCACGATCGCGTCGGCGCCGACGGCGCCGGCCTCGGTCAGGGCGGTGGTGTCGGCGAAGCCGGTAACGAACAGGACCGGCAGCGCCGGCCAGCGCTTCCGCACCTCCAGGGCCGTCTCGGCCCCGTTCATGCCCGGCATGGCGAAGTCCATCACGACGAGGTCGACGCCCGGATCCGCCTCCAGGGCGGCCAGGGCCTGGAGGCCCGAGGCCGCCTCGCGCACCGCGTATCCGGCCTCGATCAGGCGGGTCGTCGTCACCTCGCGCACCTCGGCGTCGTCGTCGACCACGAGGAGCCGGGGGCCGCTCCCGGGCGGGTGCGTCCGCGCGGCCTCGGCCGCGGCCGGCAGGCGGGGCACGGCGCCCTCGGGCTCGGCGGCCCGGGGCAGGTAGACCTTGATCGAGGTGCCCTCGCCCGCGACCGTGTCGATCCGGATGCCGCCGCCGGACTGCTTGACGAAGCCGTAGACCTGGGCGAGCCCGAGACCCGACCCCTTGCCGACCTCCTTGGTGGTGAAGAACGGCTCGAACACCCGCGCCAGCACGTCGGGCGTCATCCCGGTGCCGGTGTCGCTCACCGCCACCATGACGTAGGCGCCGGGCGCCGGCTGCTCGGGCCGCGTCGGCGCCCCGGTGACGCTGACATTGGCGGTCTCGATGGCGAGCCGGCCGCCCACCGCCATCGCGTCGCGGGCGTTGATGGCGAGGTTCAGGATCACGAGCTCGATCTGGGTGGCGTCGACCAGGGCCGGCCACAGGTCGGGCTGGAGGGTCGTCTCGATGCGGACCGCGCCGCCGATCGAGCTCTGCAGCAGGTCGCGCATCGACGCGACCGTCTGGTTGAGGCTGACCGGCGTCGGCTCCAGGCGCTGGCGCCGGGAGAAGGCGAGGAGCTGCGCGGTGAGCCGGGCGCCGCGCTCGGCGGCCCCGCGCATCATGGCGAGGCGGCGCTTCGAGCGGGTGTCGGAGACGACCCTCTCGAGGAACTCGATGTTGCCGGCGATCACCGTCAGCAGGTTGTTGAAGTCGTGCGCGACGCCGCTCGTGAGCTGGCCGACCGCGTCCAGGCGCTGGGCGAGGCGCAGGGCATCCTCCGCCCGCTCCCGCTCGACGATCTGGGCCTGGAGGGCCTCGTTCGCCGCGGCGAGTTCGCGGGTCCGCTCGGCGATGCGCACCTCCAGCGTCTCGTTGAGCGCCTGCAGGGCGGCCTCGGCCTCGCGCTTGTCGGCGCGGGCCCGCGCCTCGGCCAGCGCCCGGACGATCGTGCGCGGCATCCGGTCGAGGCGCTGCTTGACGACGTAGTCGGTGGCGCCGTTCTTCAGGGCCTCGACGGCGACGTCCTCGCCGAGCGTGCCCGAGCAGAAGATGAACGGCGTGTCGGGGCACTGCGTCCGGGCGATGCCGAGGGCGCTCACGCCGTCGAAGGTCGGCAGGACGTAGTCGGCCAGGATCAGGTCGTGCCGGCCGGCGACCGCCGCGCGCGCGAAGGCGTCGCGGGTCATCACCCGCTCGATCGCGACCGGGTGCCCGAGGGTCTCCAGCTCGGCCTCGATCAGCTCGGCGTCGAGGTCGCTGTCCTCCAGGTGGAGGACGCGCAGCGGCCCCGCGGAAGGTCCGATCACGCGTTCGATGGCCAGCCTCCCCGGTACGGCGGCGGCTCGTTGAGGAGGGCCCAGAACACGCCGATCTCCTTGATCGCCGCGAAGAATTCCTCGAAGGCGACCGGCTTCACCACGAAGGCGTTCACCCCGAGATCGTAGGAGCGCACGAGGTCGGTCTCCTCGCGGGACGAGGTCAGCATCACCACCGGCACCTGGCGGGTGACCGGGTCGCCCTTGATCTTGGCGAGCACCTCCAGGCCGTCGACCTTCGGCAGCTTCAGGTCGAGCAGGACCACCGCGGGATCCTGGGCCTGCCGCTTCTCGTGCGCGCCCCGCCGGTAGATGAAGTCGAGGGCCTCGGCCCCGTCGCGGCAGATGACGATCTCGTTGGCGAGCTGGCTCGATTCGAGGGCCGCCAGCGTCAGCTCGATGTCGTTCGGGTTGTCCTCGACCAGGAGGATGGGCTTCAGTCCCGCCATCAGTGCGCCTCCTCCCGGATGGGCAGGGTGAAGTAGAAGGTGGCGCCCGCGCCGAGCCTGCCCTCGGCCCAGGTCCGGCCGCCGTGGCGCTCGACGATGCGCCGGACATTGGCGAGGCCGATGCCCGTGCCCTCGAACTCCTCGACCCGGTGCAGCCGCTGGAAGACGCCGAACAGCTTGTCGACGTAGGCCATGTCGAACCCGGCGCCGTTGTCGCGCACGAAGTAGACCGCCTCGCCCTCCCGGGGCGGGAGGCTGCCCATCGCGATCACCGCGTCGGGGGTGCCGCGGGTGTACTTCACGGCGTTCGACAGCAGGTTCTCGATGACGAGCCGCAGCATCACCGGGTCGGCGTAGGCGCGACCCAGGGGTGCGATCTCCCAGCGGAGGGTCCGGTCGGGGGTGACGTCGCGCAGGACCTTCCGGCGGACCTCCTCGACCAGGGCGTTCATGTCGCCCCAGACCTTGTTAAGGGCGTGCCGGCCCATCTGCGAGAAGCTCAGGAGGCTGTCGACCAGGGTCCCGGCCGAGAAGGCCGCCTCGATGATCGTCTCCACGTAGTGCCGGCCCTTGTCGGAGAGCTGGGCGCCCTCGCGGGTCTTGAGCAGGTTCGCGTAGCCGACGATGTGGCGGAACGGCGCGCGCAGGTCGTGGCTGACCGAGTACGAGAACGCCTCCAGCTCCTTGTTCGAGCGCTGCAGCTCCTCGCTCATGGCGGCGAGCTCCTCGGCCCGGCGGAGCACGATGCCGAGCACCGAGGCGCGCAGGTCCTTGGCGGCCTCCACCTCCGGGTCGGACCAGGGCAGGGAACGGCCCTGCACGGTCTCCTTCCAGATCTCGAACGACTTGCGCGGGTGCAGCCGGTCCGGGCCGCCCTCCGGGTCGGATCGGACGGCCTTCACGGGGTTGCCGCCCCACTTCACCGTCCGCACGACCTCGGGCCTGAACCAGAGGATGTAGCTCGCGTACTTCTTCGAGACCGAGATCGCCAGGAGGCCGCTCGCCCGGTCGGCGAAGGCGGCGGCGGCCGGGAACGCCTCCGACAGGGCCTCGGAGACGAAGACCTCCTCGGAATCGTCGCGCTCGGACAGCCACCGGTAGAGGGCGCGGACCTCGCGCTCGGTCGGCGTCGCCCCGAGCAGCCGGCAGCGGTCGGCCGTCACCACCGCGGCGCCGGTCGCGTCCACCAGGGCCAGGACGTCGTCGGGGTGGTTGAGCAGGCCGTCGACGAAGCTGTCCTCCTCGGCCATGAAGGCGAGGAGGCGCGCCTGCACGGCGCCCAGCGCCAGCCGCTTCTCGGACTGGGCGCCGCGCTCGCGGGCCGAGAGCTGCAGGGCGAAGATCTGGGTGAGCACGTCGCAGGCGTTGCGCGCCTGGAGGGGCACGCTCCTGGGCGCGCGGTTGTGGCAGGAGATCAGGCCCCAGAGGGCGCCGTCGACGAGGATCGACACCGACATGGACGCCATCGTGCCCATGTTGCGCATGTACTCGACATGGACCGGGGAGACCGAGCGCAGCACCGACTGGCTGAGGTCCAGCGGCCGGCCGGAGGGCGTGGTGGCCGGCCGGATCGGCACGGGGACGTAGCCGGCATCCGGGATGATGCGCAGCCGGTTCCGGCGGTAGAGCTCGCGGGCCTGGGCGGGGATGTCGGAGGCGGGGAAGCGCAGGTCGAGGTAGGAGGGCAGGACGCCGTTGCCGGCCTCCGCCAGCACCGTGCCGTGCCAGTCGCGGTCGAACCGGTAGACCAGGGCCCGGTCGAGGCCGGTGATCTGGCGGATGTCCTCGGCGACGAACTGGCAGAGGTCCTCGACGGTGCGGGCGGTCTGCAGGCGCTCGACGAAGGCCCGCAGGCGCGGGGTGAGCACGTCGACGCCGATCTCGGCCGCGGCCGCGTCGATCTCCTCCAGTTCCAGCACGACGAGCCCGTCGACCCGGTGGGCCGCGACCTCGTAGGCCTGGCGCCCGCCGCCGGTCTCCAGCGTCACCGTCCGGAGATAGAGGGCGCCGTCCTGGTGCTCCGCCGCCTGGGGCTCCGCCGCCTCCAGGTGGTGGCGGACGACGGCCGCGAGGTCGGGCAGGGCCACGTCGAGGACGGTTCCGACGGAGGCCGCCGCGGGGGCGTTGGCGCTCGCCTGGACGATGGTGAGGGACCGGGCCTCGAGGCCGAGCAGGAACCCGTGCGGCTGGACGCTGCCGACGATGTGGATGGGCTCGCGATCGCACGCGGTCAGGTCGAGACGCTGGGCCGCGCCGCTTCGAAGGTTCAAGCCGGGATTCGCCCCCTCACCGGGTCGGCCACAAAAATCTAACGCCTGTTAACAGCCGGACCGGGCGGCTCCTATAGGCTTAAAGCACTGGTAAGGACGGCGCGCTCCGTCCGCCCCCCGTGCCCGCGCGCGGTCGCCGCCGGGCTCAGAGGGCCGGAGCCGTTTCATCCGGTCCCCGCGCGCGACGCCAGGTCGCACGGCGGGGCGCCGGGTTCTCGGAAGGGTTGGTGGACACCCGGAACCCGTCCCCACGGTCCGGTCGCCGACGGGGGACGCCGCGCCGTCAGCCGCGCCCCAGCGCGTAGAATTCCGGGTTGGGCCGCATGTTGCTGACGTTCGCCAGCCGGTTCGACAGGCCGAAGAAGGCCGCGATGGCGGCGATGTCCCAGGCATCCGCGTCGTCGAAGCCGTGGGCCCTGAGCGCCGCGAACGCGGGCTCCCCGACCTGATGCGCGGACTGGCTGACCAGCATGGCGAAGTCGAGCATCGCCTTCTGCCGGTCGGTGATGTCGGCCTTGCGGTAGTTGATCGCCACCTGGTCGGCGATCAGCGGATCCTTGGCGCGGATCCGGAGGATCGCCCCGTGGGCGATCACGCAGTACTGGCACTGGTTGATGGCCGAGGTCGCCACCACGATCATCTCGCGCTCGGCCTTGGTCAGGTTGCCCGGCCTGTCCATGAGCGCGTCGTGGTAGGCGAAGAAGGCCCGGAACTCGTCCGGACGGTGGGCGAGCACCAGGAACACGTTCGGGACGAAGCCGGACTTCTCCTGCACCGCCTCGATCCGCGCGCGGATGTCGTCCGGCAGCGTCTCCAGGCGGGGGATCGGGAAGCGGCCGATCGGGGCGTCTTCGGCTGGCACGGGGCGCTCCTCGCAGATCGTCGCGGATCGGGCCGGCGCCCGGGGCCGCCGGCCATCCCGGGCAGCCGATAGACCGAACGGTCGCGGCGGCGCAATCGCGCGCGGCCGCCGACGGCGGTGTTTCCTCACAGCCTCGCCCTGACGCCTCGACCTGACGCCTCGACCTGATATGGCCCTCTCGGTCGGCCTCAACTCTGCCCGAAAGCTTCCATTCGGTCCGTCCGAGATTCGGCGGTGCGCGTGCCGGCGCGCCGCGGGGAGGATGGTGTGCCGCGACCGATGACGCCTTCGCCGAAGCGCTCGCCGCCCTGGGGCGGCGGATCGAGGCCCGTCTCCCGCCGGGACCGACGGTTGCCGAGCCCGCTCCGCGACTGAGCCGGAGGCGTGACCGGACCGTCCGAAACCCGCCCGTCGATCGCTGACCGGCGACGCGCCGGTTCACACCCCGCCCCGCACCGACGGATCCAACCCGCGAGCCCGACAGCCGTGCGAACCCCAGCCACGACCCGCGTCCCGCGCCTGGCCCTGCTCCTGCCGGTGATCCTGTCGACGGTCCTGTTGACGCTCCTGTCGACGGCCCTGCCGCGTCCGGCCCGGGCCGACGACAGCGTCGCGACCCTCGCGACCGGCGGTCTCGTCCTGGAGAAGACGGACCGGATCGCCCTCGTCTCCGAGGACCTCTTCCTGTCCGAGAAGGCGGTGCGGATCGTCTACCGCTTCCGCAACCTGACCGACCGGGACGTCGAGACGACGATCGCGTTCCCGATGCCCGACATCTCCGGGGGTCCCGACGCGATGCTGAGCATCGCCGACCCGAAGCACGACAACTTCCTCCGCTTCACCACCGAGGTCGACGGCCGGCCGGTCGACTCGCAGGTCGAGCAGCGCGCCTTCGTCACGCCGGCCGGCAAGCCGGAGGTCGAGGTGACCGGGCGGCTGCGGAGCCTCGGCATCCCCCTCGTCCCGACGGTCGAGGCGACCGAGGCCGCCCTGGCTGCCCTGGGCGCGGATCAGCGCCGCGGCCTCGTGGCGGACGGCCTCCTGGAGCCCCAGGACATGGGCAAGGGCACGACGAGCCTGTTCCCGGTCTGGACCCTGCGGTCGAAGTTCTGGCGCCGGCAGGTCTTCCCGGCGGGCCGCGACGTCGTCGTCCGGCAGAGCTACGTTCCGGGCGTCGGCGGCCTCTCCAGCCTGTCGTTCGGGACCCCGACCGAGGGCGCCGACGAGAAGGCCGAGTACGCGCGGAAATACTGCACGGACGCGGCCTTCTTGAAGGCGGCCCAGGGACTCGCGCGCAGGATCGAGGCGGCGGGGGGCCGGGGGGTGCAGGCCTTCGAGCAGTACCTGTCCTACGTGATCACCTCCGGCGGCAACTGGGCCGGGCCGATCGGCACGTTCAAGCTGACCGTGGACAAGGGCGATCCGACGACGCTCGTGTCGTTCTGCGCCACCGGACTCCGCAAGACCGGCCCGACGACCTTCGAGAGCGTCGTGACGGATTACGTGCCCCGGCGCGACATCGACATCCTGATGCTCAAGACCACGACGGGCCGATGAGCGGCGGCGCGCCATCCTGCCCGGATCCGGAGGGCCCGACGGCCCGGGCCGGCCGGGACCGCACGGCCGATCGCGTTGAGACCACCACAGGAGGGATTCCGTGCGTAGCCTAGCCCGTCCGGCGCGCCTGAGCCCGCGATCGTTCCCCCGATCGATCCTCCGATCCGGCCTCGTCGGCGCCGTCTGTGCGCTCGGCACCGTCGGCGCCCGGGCGGCGCCGGATTGCGCCGGGATCCGGGACAGGGTCGAGACGCTGATCTGTGCCGACCCCGCCCTGACGCGGCTGGACGAGGAACTCAGACGCCTGTTCGACCGGATCGTGGGCGAGACGCGCGGGGTCGACGGCGAGACCGGCCAGGCGATCGACACCTTCGGCGAGGACCACGCGCGCTGGCGCGCGCGGGTCCGCGATGCCTGCCCGGACACGGCCTGCCTGACGCGGGCCTACACCGCGCGGATCGCGCAGGTCCGGCGCGACTGGAGCCGGGCGCTGCCGGACACGCCGGCGCTGCGCCACGTGGTCAACGCCCGTTTCGGCTTCTCCGTCGACGTGCCCGCCGACCTCGTCGCGGAGCCGCCGCCGGACAACGGCGACGGGCAGGCCTTCCGCTCGGCCGACGGCCACCTGCACCTGACGGTGTCGGGCCTGAACGACGTGCTCGACCAGGATCTCGACGCCGTCGTGGCCGCGGACCGGAAGACCTGCCTGCGGCAGCCGCCGGAATACGCCGCGCGCAAGCCCGGCTGGATCGTGCTCTCCTGCACGACGGCGGCCGGGATCCTGTACCGGAAGACCCTGCTGGCGGGCGGCCGCGGCGGCGCCTTCGTCACGCTGCGCGTCCGCTACCCCGCGGCCGAGCAGGCGCGCTGGCAGGCGGCCGTCACCGCGGCCGCGACCTCGCTGCGGCTGACGGAACCGGGCCGGAGCGCCCGCTGACGGGGGCCCGGACGCCCCCGGTCAGCGCGAGAAGGTCGTGGCCGTCTGCGCGGTCGACACCATCATGTTGTAGTCGTTCACGATCCAGGTCACGTCGCGCCCGGCGCCGCGCCGGGCGTCGCCCCTGGCCTTGGCGAGCTTGTCGTCGAACTCGCGCAGCTTGCCCAGGAGCGCGCGCGGCCGGCTCTCGAACACGTGGAAGGAGTTCGGGTTGGCGGCGCTGTACCCGTCCATGTCCTTCACGGCGACGGCGTAGCGCCCGAGCGCGGCGTCGAAGGCCGCCATGTCGACGACCGGCTTGGCGTCGGTGGGCAGCAGGTCCATGACCTTGCGGCAGGCGGTCATCACGTTCGCGACGTGCCAGCGCGCCTTGCGGCCCTCCCGCGCCTCGATGGCGGCGAGTTCCAGCGCGTCGCTCTTCTCCTTCTCGACCCGCAGCGCGGCGTCGACCTTGGCGCGCGCCGCCAGGAAGGCCGGCCCCGCGACGGCGAGCTTGGCGTGGAGCGCCTTGCCCTGCTCCATCTTGTCCGCGCGGTAATCCTGCCGCTCGTAGTAGCCCTCCGCCTCGGTGACCGTCGGGGCGAGCGCCTGATAGGCGGCGATGTAGGTCTTCACGGCGCCGTCGAGGTCCGGCATCGCGGGCGGCTGCGCCGTCGCGGCCTCCGCCTTCGCGATCTCGCCGCGCACGTCGTAGAGCCCGTAGAGGCCGTAGATGATCCGCTCGCGGCCGGTCGGGCCGGTCTTCATGTTGACCCAGCTCTGATAGCGGCCGAGCGATTCCTGCGCCCGCAGGGTCCGGTTGAGGAGCCCGACATAGGCGTTGAGCTTGCGGATCGTCTCCTGAGCGGGATCGCTCTCGGGCTTGGTCGCCGGCCCCGCCGGTGCCGGGGCAGGGGCCTGCGCGGGGACCTGCGCGCGGGCCGGGGCGGCGGCGAGCAGCGCCGTCAGCATCAACCAAGTCGTCGTTCTCAGGCTCGTCGCTCTCATGGGCGCTGGGGATCCTCCGGATGGTTCTGCCCCTGTAGCCGGCGTTCCGCGCGAAGACCAGACGCGGGATCGGGTCGATCGCGCCCAATAGATCTCTCGGGATCGACAGCGGCGCGTCTATCGGGGCGTTCGACGATCACATCCCCGATCATCGTCGCGGGGAGGATGATCTCGCGGAGCGTCGGAGCGCGAGGCCGGGAAGTCCGTCGCGGTGCCCGGAGCGTCTTCCCGGACCTGCGGCGAGATCCGCCTCGTCCCGCGGCGGCGGATCGGGTAGAGGATCGGCCGATGCTCGACGGCCATCCCCGCATCCTGGCTGACCTGCGCGCCCGGCTGGCCGAGCCGCACCGGGTCTATCACGGCCAGGCGCATATCGACGCGCTGCTGGAGGCGTTCCGCGGCCGCCGCGGGACGGTCCGGGATCCCGACGCGGTGGAACTGGCGATCTGGTTCCACGACGCCGTCTACCGGCCGGGCGCCGCGGACAACGAGCGCCGCAGCGCCGCGCTCCTGCGGGCGCTGCCGGAGGGCGCGGTCCCGGCGCCCACGCTGGCGGCGGCCGAGACGATGATCCTGGCGACCGAGCAGCACGCCGTCCCGGACGGTCTCCCGGCCGCGCTCGCCGCGGACGTCGCGCTCTTCCTCGACCTGGACATGGCGATCCTGGGTGCGGCGCCCGCCGCCTACGACGGCTACGCCGCCGGCGTGGCGCGGGAATTCGTCCCGGTCGTGGGCGAGGCCGTCTACCGGCAGGGGCGCGCGGCCTTCCTGCGGGGGGCCCTCGCGTCCGGCCGGCCGCTGTTCGTCACCGACCGGGCCCGGGCGGAGCTGGAGGGGCCGGCGCGGTCGAACATGCGGCGGGAGCTCGCGGCGCTGGGCCGGTGAGCCGCGGCGGCGCGGGACCCGGTCACGGGTCGATGAGGTGCGGCACGAACCGGGCCCGGTCGGTGGTGATGAGGCCGTCCGACTCGCGCAGGCACAGCCCGGCGGGCCGGTCGCCGACCATCCAGCTGCCGACCAGCGCGCGGCGGCCCGCGAAATCGGGCAGCTCCGCCAGGGCCTGCCGCACGTAGCCCTCGCCGCCGTAGGGCCCCTCGTCGCGCGCCGCGACGGCGCCGTCGCGCACGATCAGCACGTTGGCGCCCTCGCGCCCGTAGAGCGGCTTCCTCACGAAGCTCCGGCCCAGCGCGGCCTTGGCCGGATCCGCCTCGAAATAGGTCGGCAGCAGGTTGGGATGGCCCGGCGCCATCGCCCAGAGATGGGCCAGCAGCCCCTTGTTGGAGAGCACGGCCTTCCAGGGCGGCTCCAGGAACCGGGTCGCGGCCGCGCCGACCGCGCGGCCGAACGGGTCGGCGAACATCCACTCCCACGGGTAGAGCTTGAACAGGCAGCCGATCGGGACGCCGGCCGCGTCCACGAAGCGCCCATCCGCGTCGAGCCCGATCGCCTCGACCGGCAGGAAGGGGGCGGCGCGGCCGGCCTGGAGGGCGCAGTCCTGGAGATAGGCCAGCGTGCCGCGATCCTCCGGCGCGTCGGGGAAGCCCGCGAAGGCGACGCCCTCCGGGGGCGCCACGGCGGCGAGGCGCGCCACCAGCGCCTCGTGCAGGATGTTGAACTGGTCGGCGCCGGCGGGGAGGCGTCCCCGCGCCAGCCCGTCCTCCAGCCAGAGCCACTGGAAGACCGCACTCTCGTAGAGGGCGGTGGGCGTGTCGGCGTTGTACTCGAGGAGCTTGGCCGGCCCGTCGCCCCCGTAGCTGAAGTCGAAGCGCCCGTAGAGGCTGGGATCGCGCCGCGCCCAGCTCGCCCGGATGGCGTCCCAGGCGTGCTCGGGGATCCGCAGCGAGGCGAGGATCGCCGCGTCCCGGACCGCCCGGTCCACGAAGGCGAGGCAGAGGTCGTGCAGCGCGGCGCTCGGCGCCTCGATGGCGTCCTCGATCTCCGCGAGGCCGAAGGCGTAGTAGGCGCTCTCGTCCCAGTAGGGGGCGCCGTCGAACGTGTGGAAGGTGAAGCCGGCCCGCGCGGCGTGCTGGCGCCAGTCGGGCCGCTCCGGGACCGGCACGCGGCGCATCAGCCGCCCCCGAACCCGCCCCCGAACCCGCCGGCGCGGCCGCCCGCGCCTCCGGAGAACGCCGTCGCCCGCCCGGTGCCGCCGAAGCCGCCGCGGCTGATCGTGCGCGGGGTCGCGCTCGCGGTGCGGGCGACCGAGGCGGGGACGTGGACCCGCGAGGCGCCGCCCGCGTAGGCGACCCGCCCGCCCGCACCGGTGCAGTAGCCGCCCCCGTGCCCGGCCGTCGCGGCCCCGGCCTCGTCGCGCTCCTCCTCGGGCGCGTGCGGGTAGAGCGGCTGGACCGGCAGGTCCTGCGCGTCCGTGCGCCCCATCATGAAGGCGGCCATCACCGGCAGGTAGCGGCCGCGCGCGGCCTCCGTGACCTGCGCGCCCGGGGTGCAGCCGCCGGTCCCGTGGTGGCGCTGGCAATCGGCCTCGGTCTCGTAGCGCGGCGCCGTCGCCGCGTAGGTCTCCTGCGCACTCTTGTAGGCGGCGATGCAGGCCTCGGCGCCGCGCAGCTGCTGGGCGATGCAGGCGCCGAGCGTCCCGTAGACGAGCGCCTCCTCCTCCCGCTGGGACGGGTCGAGGCCGCCGAGCGTCAGGGCGGCCGCGCCGGCGCCCGCGACCAGGACCAGCGACACGGCGGCCGAGCGCTTGGAGCGGCGGGTGGCGGCGAAGCCGGCCCCGGGCCCGCCGGCGGCGTCGCCGGAGGCTGCGTCGGGACGTGGCGCGGTCTCCGTCACCGGCCGCTCAGTAGGTCATCGAGGCGGCGTTCACGACGCCGCCCGCCAGCGAGGCCGCGCCGAGGAGGATCGCGGCGGCGGCGCGGTCCTCCTCGATGCGCCGCGACAGGTCCGGCACCGCGAGGCGCACGAGCCAGTAGATCGCGATCTGGATCACCAGGGCGATCAGCCCCCAGATCAGGCAGTCGAGCAGCGACCGCGCGTTGTAGACCGCGACCGCCAGCGGCAGGGTGAAGCCGACGAGGCTCCCGCCCAGCGCGACGGCGGGCGCCGTCACGTCGCGGCGGATCAGCGCGAGCTCGTTGTGCGCGGTGGCGAGGGTGTAGATCAGCAGGTAGAGGCCGATCAGCCCGGTCGCGGTGCCGAGATAGAGCAGGAAATCGGGCAGTCCGGAGACCAGGGTCACGCAAGACCCGCCGTCTCGCCGGCCCCGATCGTCGCGCGCGCCGCCATCGGACAGGTCTTCCGGTCGAATCGCCCGACGCGCGAGGCGAATGTCGGGGCTGATTGCTGCGCGCGGGACCGATTCACACGCGCGAATCCACGCAATTTCCCGCGCGGTGTCAAGCTTGTCGCGGATTTCACGGGGTTAGACTGGCGGCAATACGCGCAGGGCTCGCCTCGGAGGACCGGCCGCTACCAGACCAGCCGCTCGATCACCGCGTCCGGATGCACCGCCTGCCGGCCGAGCCATTCCGCCACGTCGCCCAGGCGGTGATGGGCGGCCGTGACGCCGAGTTCCTCCGCGTGGATGCCGCGGGCCACCAGCAGGCTGGCGATGCCGAAGCCGCGGGCGCCGGCGATGTCGGTGCGGATCGCGTCGCCGATCGCCAGGACCCGCGCCGGATCCACCGGGGCCCCGGCGAGCGCGGCCCCGGTGAGCGCCGCCCCCTTGGCGAGCGCCGCCTCGTAGACCGGGCGGTGCGGCTTGCCGGCGTAGACCACGGGGCCGCCGATCTCCGCGTAGGCCGCCGCGAGCAGGCCCGCGCAGGGGATCAGGCGGTTGCCGCTCTCCACGACGAGGTCGGGATTGGCGCAGATCATCGTCAGCCCGCGGGCCGCCAGGCGCTCCAGCTCCGGCCGGTAATCGTCGGGGGTCTCGCTGCGGTCGTCGAACAGGCCGGTGCAGACGACGAGGTCGGCCTCCGGCTCCGGGACGAGGCTGAGGTCGAGGCCCTCGAAGATGCCGAGGTCGCGCTCCGGCCCGAGATGCCGGATCCGGGCACCCGGGCGCGCGGCGATCAGGTCGTGGGTGAGGTCGCCCGAGGTCAGGATCGCGTCGTAGGCCTCCCGCGGCACGCCGAACCGGTCGAGGATGCGGCCGACGCCGTCGCCGGGCCGGGGCGCGTTCGAGACGAGGACGACCCGGCGCGGCCGCGCCCCCGGGAGGCCGCGGAAGCGGATCAGCGCCTCGCCGGCGGCCGTGTGGGCCTTCTGGCCGTCGTGCAGCACGCCCCAGACGTCGCAGAGGATCAGGTCGTACCGGTCGGCGACCTCGGCGAGGCCCTGGAGGGTCGGGATCGGCGCGGGGGTGGTGCTCATGGGAGGTCCTGGATGCAAAAGGTCCGGGACCTTTTGTGGGAGCAGGGCAGCGCCCTGCGATACAGCAGGGCCGCGCCCTGACAACCCGCCAGCGCGCGCGGCCCTCCGGAAACCCCTTACGGGCGCCCCGCCGGTCCCAGCCGGTGCTCGGCGAAGAAATCGAGCATCGCCCGGGACGCGTCGGGCCCCTCGGGATCCGTGTAGCTGCCGTCGGGGCGGCCCCCGGACCAGGCGTGGCCGGCGCCGCGCACCCGCCAATCCTCGACCACGACCCGGCCCGCCTCGTCCCGGTAGCGGGTGCGGGTGAAGGGGTGGCCGCGGCCCTCGAAGGTCTCCGACCGCGGCGTCAGCCCGGCGACCTTGGCCTGGGCCAGCACTTGGTCGGCGTTGCGCACGCTCACCGTGCCGTCGTCCTCGCCGTGGAAGATGATCGTCGGGACGCGGGTCGCGGGCGCCGGGGTGCCGAAGGCGGTCGGGGCGCCGAGGCCCGGGGCGCCGACCTGCATGGCCATCAGCGCCGAGCCGAGGTCCCGGGCGCAGCCGGCCGCGAGGCCCGAATGCACGCCGACGGCGGCGTAGAGATCCGGGTAGGCGCGGGCGATGTTGAGGGCGGCGGCGCCGCCGGCCGACAGGCCGGCGATGTAGACCCGGGCCGGGTCGATCGCGTGCTCCGCCATGATCGCGCGGGTGAGGCCCGCGATGATCGCCGGCTCGCCCGCGCCGCGGCCCTGGTCCCGGGGCTCGTACCAGTTCCAGCAGCGCTGGGCGTGGGCCTGACGGCTCTGGGCCGGGTAGGCCACGAACACGCCGGCGCGCTCGGCGAGGGTGTTCATGCCGGTGCCGGCGGCGAAATCGTCCGGGTTCTGCGTGCAGCCGTGCAGCATCACGATCAGCGGCGCCGCCCGGTCCGGGTGGCTCGGGATGAACAGCTTGTACTCGCGGGTGCCGGCGGGCTCGGCATGGGTCAGGGACACGAAGCGGCCCCCGGCCCCGCCGCCCGCCCGGTCGGCGGGCGGCGGGGCCGGC
>NZ_JBKFBI010000128.1:0-18180 GCF_053346095.1 Methylobacterium sp. A52T
ACACGCTCGCGCAAATCAACGGACAGGGCAGACGCCATCGGCTCTCCTCCTCGGAAAGCCGACCATCGAATCACATCACCGCCGCGGCCGAAACCCTACACGATTCAATCCGGTCGGTGACCGCTCTTGAAGGGCTACGCGTCGAACCGGGTCCGCGCCGCCCGGATTGCGCCGTGACGCTCCTCCGCCCATTGCACGAGGCGCGCCAGCGGCTCGAGCAAGGCGGCCCCGAGATCCGTGAGCCGGTACTCGACGCTGGGCGGCTTCGTCGGGAACACCGTCCGCGCGACGAAACCGTCCCGCTCCAGGTCCCGGAGCGTCTGCGTCAGCATCCGCTTCGAGATGTCGGGCAGCGTCCGGAGGAGGGCGCTGAACCGGTGCGGCCCGTCGGCCAGGGCGATCAGGAGCAGCATCGACCACTTGTCGCCGACCCGATCCAGCACGTCCCGCACCGGGCACGCCGCCGGATCGAGGGTTCCGGCCTGCCAGGCCGCGTACTTGGCCGCCAGCTCGGCGCGGGCGAGCGGCACCGCGGTTTCCTCCGAGTAACCTGGTCCCAAAATCCTGCCTCCTTCACCGCGCTGGCGGTCTCATCTAGTGACCATGCTCCGATATTGAACCATGAGGAGCAAGCATGGGCCCGACCAGTCAACCGACCTACTTCGTGACCGGCGCCACGGGCCAACTCGGCCGCCAAGTCGTCGCGGCGCTCCTGCAGCGCGTGTCGGCCGGCGCGGTGGTGGCCGGCGCGCGCGACACCGAGGGCGAGGCTGCGCGGAGCCTGCGAAGCCTCGGCGTCGCGGTCCGACGGGCCGACTACGCGGACCCGACGAGCCTGGACGCTGCGTTCGAGGGCATCCAGCGTCTCCTGCTGATCTCGTCCAGCGAGATCGGCCGGCGCGTAGCGCAGCATCGCGACGTCATCGACAGCGCCAAGCGGGTCGGTGTCGGCCTGATCGCCTACACGAGCGTCCTGCACGCCGACACGTCGGCCCTCGCCCTCGCCGATGAGCATCGCCGGACCGAGCGGCTGCTCGAAGCCTCCGGCGTGCCGTTCGTCGTGCTGCGCAACGGCTGGTACACGGAGAACTACGCCGCCGGGATCGGGCCGGCGCTCGCCCACGGCGCCGTTCTCGGCTGCGCGGGCGACGGGCGCATCGCCTCGGCCGCGCGGGCCGACTACGCCGCAGCGGCGGCCTCGGTCCTCACAGCCGACGGGCAGGGTGGCCGCGTCTACGAACTGGCGGGCGACGAGGCCTACACGCTGACCGAATTCGCCGCTGCGATCGCCGCCGCCGCGGGCAGGCCGGTCGCGTACCGCGATCTGCCGCAGGCCGAGTACCGCGCGGCGCTGGTGGCCGCCGGGCTGCCGGAGGATCTCGCGGCGCTGCTCGCCGACTCGGACGCAGCCGCGGCCCGCGGCGCCCTGGACGACGACAGGCGTCAGCTGAGCGCGCTGATCGGCAGGCCGACGACGCCCTACCGATCCACGGTTCGCGACGCCGTCGCGCGGCTCTGAACCCAACGCGAGCCCCGCCTCACTCCGTCTCGGCGATGTAGCGCCCCAGCGCCGCCGCGGCCCGGAGCATGTGGGCGCGCATGCGCCGGGCGGCCGTCTCGCCATCCCCCTCGGCGATGGCCGACAGGATCTCGCCGTGCTCCTCCCGCGAGCGGCGGATCCGGTCGGCGTGGCGGAGCTGCGTGCGCCGGAACGCGGCCAGCCGCTCGCGGATCGCCAGGGCCTGCTCGGCCATGAAGCCGTTGTGCGTCGCCGTGTAGAGTGCCTCGTGGAAGGCGCGGTTGAAGCGGTCGTAGGCGTCGACATCGCCCGCCTCGACGGCCTTGGCGGATTCCTCGTGGAGCTCCATCAGCTCCCCGCGCTCGAGAGGCGTCATCCGGTAGGTGGCCAGCCGGGCGCACATCGCCTCGATCTCGGCGGTCGTCTCGAACATGTCGGCGATCCGCTGCGGCGTCAGGCGCGCCACCACCACGCCCCGCCGGGGCCGGATCTCCACGAGGCCCGAGGCCGCGAGCTGGCGCAGCGCCTCCCGGACGGGCGTGCGCGACGCGCCGTAGCGATCGGCGAGGTTCTGCTCGTCGAGGGCCGTGCCGGCCGCGATCGTCCCCGACGCGATGGCGTCGGTGAGCGCGTCGCGGATCCGGTCCGAGAGCAGCCCGCTGTCGATCTTCTGGAAGTCTCCGTGCATGCGCCGTTCCTCGAGCGTCCCCTGAGCGGCGCCTGCCCGTCCTCGGGGAGACGATGCGGGACCATACCCTAATCCGCGCGCGCGGATCGGCCTTTCGGCCGGGAAACCGGAACGCCGCCGCTTCAGCCGACCAGGGCCCGCACCGTCAGGAACAGGATCGACGGTCCGACGAGGCAGCCGATGCCGGTGTGGAACGTCGCCGTCAGCGCGCCGTAGGGGACCAGCTTCGGATCGGTGGCCGCGAGGCCGCCGGCGACCCCGCTGACCGTACCCATCAGGCCGCCATACGCCATGGCCGAGCGCGGGTTGTCGAGGCCGATCAGCCGGGCGACGAGGGGCGTTCCGACCATAACCATCACCGCCTTGGTCACCCCGGTGGCGATAGACAGCGCCATCACGGTGGAATCCGCGCCGATCGCCGCGCCGGTGACGGGCCCTACGATGTAGGTGATCGCCCCGGCGCCGATCGTCGTGATCGAGACCGCGTCGTGATAGCCGAAGGCCACGGCGGTCAGGGTGCCGACGATGAACGGCAGGATCGTGCCCAGCGCTAGTGCCAGGACACCCAGCAGGCCGGCGCGCCGCGCCTCGATCACGTCCACCTCGAAAGCGGTGGCGACGATGGCGAAGTCGCGCAGCATCGCCCCGCCCATGAGGCCGATTCCGGCGAGCGCCGGGATGTCGGCGAGGCCCTTCTTCCCACCCGTGTAGAGCCCGCCGACATAGGCGAGCACCAGACCGAGAACGATCGCGATCGCGGAGCCGTGGACGCGGCCGTTGGTCAGGTGCTTGGCGGCGAAGTTCGAGACCAGAATCAGCGCGCCGACCACCGCGAAGGCGGCCACGAGGCTCTGCTCGACGAAGACGTGCTCGATGCCGTGCCAGATGTCGTGTCCCATGGCCATCACCCCTTCCTGGCGACGGGTTCGGCGTCGCCGCCGATCACGGATCCGCCGTGCTCGACGGCGCCGCTGCCGGGATCGCGCCGGCCGATCCGGCTCAGCAGGGCGACGGCGCCGAAGCACAGGACCAGGGAGCCGGTCGCGGCGATCAGCACGATCGGGCCGCCGCTCACGGCGGCGACGACGTTCTGCTGGGCCGCCATGGCGACCACGATCGGGATGTACATCCCGGCCCAGAACTCGACGCCGAACTGGACGCCCTTCGTCAGGCGGCCCCGGCGGGACAGCCACAGGCGCGCGGCGATGAGCAGGATCATGGCGATGCCGACGCCGCCGACATTGGCCTTCACGCCGAGGGCGAGGCCGAGGAGGTCGCCGAGATACACGCCGATCAGCGTGCAGGCGGCGAGCAGGGCGACACCGAGGACGATCATCGGCGTTGCCCCTTCAATGAAGCGGCTCTTCCGGCCGCATCCGACGGCCGTGTGGACGCGTGCAACATGGCGCGTTGCCCTCCCGGATCGGCCTCGGGGCCGTTGCGGAAAGTATGCAAGATATTGACAGGTGCGCAATCCCGTATACGAAACTGTGATATTGACGGGTTTGAAAATACCAGGTCGCCCGCTATGTGACGTTCGGTACACCGATGGGAGCACGCGGATGGGCGAGTGGCGCGGTGAGAGGCAGGCGCGCGACGCGCGCATCGCGGCGGGGCGCGCCCATGCGGACGGCAAGGTCGTGCCGGCCGGGGCCGTGGTCGACCTGCTGGAGGCCATCCTGCGGCCCGGCGACCGCGTCTGCCTCGAAGGCGACAACCAGAAGCAGGCCGATTGCCTGGCCCGCGGCCTGAGCGCCTGCGATCCCGGGAAGATCCACGACCTGCACATGGTCCAGTCGGGGATCGTGCTGCCCGAGCACCTCGACGTGTTCGAGACCGGGATCGCCAAGCGGCTCGACTACTCGTACTCGGGCCCGCAGGGCGCCCGCATCGCCAAGATGCTCTACGGCGGCCAGATCGAACTCGGGGCGGTCCACACCTACCTGGAGCTGTTCGCCCGCTACTTCGTCGACCTGACGCCCAATGTGGCGCTGATCGCCGGCGTCTCGGCCGACCGGAACGGCAACCTGTATACGGGCCCGAACACCGAGGACACGCCGACCGTCGTGGAGGCGACCGCCTTCAAGAACGGTGTCGTGGTCGCGCAGGTCAACGAGATCGTGGATGCGGTCCCGCGGGTCGACATCCCGGGCGACCGGATCGACTTCGTGGTCGAGGCCGACAGGCCCTTCTACGTTGAGCCGCTCTTCACCCGCGACCCGGCGGCGATGACCGAGACTCAGATCCTGATCGCCATGATGGCGATCAAGGGCATCTACGCCGAGTACGGCATCAAGCGGCTCAACCACGGCATCGGGTTCGGCACGGCGGCGATCGAGCTGCTGCTGCCGACCTACGGCGAGAAGCTCGGCCTCAAGGGCAAAATCGCCACCCACTGGGCGCTCAACCCGCACCCGACGCTCATCCCGGCGATCGAGTCCGGCTGGGTCAAGCAGGTCCACTGCTTCGGCTCCGAGGTCGGGATGGACCGCTACATCCGCGAGCGGCCCGACATCTTCTTCACCGGCGCCGACGGGAGCCTGCGATCGAACCGGGCCTTCTGCCAGACCGCCGGCCTCTACGCCTGCGACATGTTCATCGGCGCGACCCTGCAGATCGATCTGATGGGCCATTCCTCGACCATCACCCAGTCGCGGGTGGCGGGCTTCGGCGGAGCGCCCAACATGGGCTCGGACCCACATGGTCGCCGCCACCCCTCCGATGCCTGGATGAAGGCCGGCCGCGAGGGCCAGATCGTCGGCGATCCGGCACTGATGCGCGGGCGCAAGCTCGTCGTGCAGCTCGTCGAGACCTTCGGCGACAAGCTGGTCCCGACCTTCGTGGAGAAGCTCGACGCCCTCGAGCTGGCGCGGAAGATCGGCCTCGAGCTGGCGCCGGTGATGATCTACGCCGACGACGTGACCCACATCGTCACCGAGGAGGGCATCGCCAACCTGCTGCTCTGCCGGGACGCCGACGAGCGCGAGCAGGCGATCCGCGGCGTGGCCGGCTACACCGAGGTCGGTCGCGGCCGTGACCGGGCGAAGGTCGAGGAGCTGCGCGCCCGGGGCGTCATCCGACGCCCGGAGGATCTGGGCATCGAGCCGCTCGACGCCGACCGCGCGCTGCTCGCCGCGAAGTCGATCAAGGATCTCGTGCACTGGTCCGGCGGGCTCTACGAGCCGCCCGCCCGGTTCCGGAACTGGTAAGCGTCGCGCGATGACGTATCCGCACTCGAGGAGTCGGCGATGGAATCCCTGACCTTCCGCCACACCACCAAGAAGCCGCTGGCTGGCTCGGCGCCGAGCGCGATCACCGGCGTCGTCGCCTCCGGCAACCTGGAGATCCTGCTGGAGCGGGTCCTGCCGCCGGATGCCTGCGAGGTGGCCGTCGAGACCCCGATCGCCGGCTACGGCGACGTCTGGGAGGCGGTGGTGGCCGATTTCGTTGCCCGGGCGCAGCCGGGCGGCCTCCGCATCAGCATCAACGACGGCGGCGCCCGCCCCGACACCGTGTCGCTGCGGCTGCTCCAGGGCGCGCGGCTGATGGAGGCCTGACCATGGCTGCCGACCGCGCCGCGCGCTTCGATCCGGATGCCCTGAGCTGGTACGAGGCCACCGCCCGCCAACGCGTGCTGGCGCTCACCGATCCGGGAAGCTTCCGCGAGTTCCTGCCGCCAACCGAGCGGCGGATGAGCCCGCACCTGCCGCTCTTCGACCTGCCCCGCGCCTTCGACGACGGCATCGTTGTCGGGAGCGCGCGCCTCGGCGGTGACCCGGTTCTGGTCGCCGCCCAGGAGGGCCGCTTTATGGGCGGTGCCTTCGGCGAGGTGCACGGCGGCAAGCTGGTCGGCCTGCTCCGCGCGGCCCTGGAGCTGAAGCCGAAGGCGGTCCTGATCCTGTTCGACACCGGCGGCGTCCGCCTCCAGGAGGCCAATGCCGGCGAGACGGCCATCGCCGAGACCATGCGGGCCATCGTCGACGTGCGCGCGGAGGGCATCCCGGTCGTCGGACTGATCGGTGGCCGGGCCGGCTGCTACGGCGGCGGTGGCCTCATCGCCGGCACCTGCTCACGCCTCGCCGTGTCGGAGAGCGGGCGCATCTCGGTCTCCGGCCCCGAGGTGATCGAGACCAACAAGGGTGCAGAGGAGTTCGATTCCCGCGACCGCGCGCTGGTCTGGCGGACCATGGGTGGCAAGCACCGCCGCCTGATCGGGGGCGCCGACGCCTTCTGCGCCGACACGGTCGGGGCCTTCCGCGCGGCCACCCGCGACCTCGTCGGCCGAGCGCCGGCCTTCGACCTGGCGACCCTGGAGGCCGAGCAGGCGCGCCTGGAGGCCCGGATCGAGCGGTTCGGCGATTGCCGCGACGCCACGGAGGTCTGGGCGCGCCTCGGCGTGAACGATCCCGACGCGGTGCCGGCGATGGACACGCCCGCCTTCGAGGAGACCGTGGCCCTGAGCCCGGAGGCCGACCATGACGCTCGCTGAGATCCTCGCCTCCCTGTTCCCGCAGGGGCACGCAGTCGCGGTGCGCGACGGCCTCGTGACCGGCACCGGCCCCTTCGCGGACGGCCGGATGCACGTCGTGGGCGTCGACGGCGACACGCCGCTGGGCGTCGACGGGGCGCTGGTCCTGTCGCGCGCCGTGCTCGACGCCGTCCGGGCCGGCGACCGCGCGCCGATCCTCGTGGCGGTGGATTCCGACAGCCAGCGGATGAGCCGCCGCGACGAATTACTGGGCCTCAACGAGTGCTTGGCGCACCTCGCCAAGGCGCTGCTCCTGGCGGACAGGTCGGGCCATCCGACCATCGGGCTGATCTATGGCCACTCGGCCGCCGGCGCCTTCATCGCCACGGCGCTCGCGACGCGTGTCCTCGCGGCCCTGCCCGGGGCGAACCCGAGCGTGATGGACCTGCCGTCCGTCGCCCGGGTGACCAAGCTGCCGCTCGACAGGCTGAAGGACATGGCGAGGTCGACGCCCGTCTTCGCGCCCGGCCTCGACAACATGGTGGCGACCGGCGCCGTCCACGTGGTTCTGAATCCGGGCCGGCCCCTGGAGGGTCAGATCCGCGATGTGATCGGAACCCTGCCGGCGGAGGATATCCGCGACCGGCTGGGCGCCGAGCGGTGCGGTCGCCCGGTCGCCCGCACCGTCGCGGCGGCCGTGGCCAATCAGGCCCGCCTTGGCTGAGCCGTTCCGACGCCACGACCTCGTCCGGGTCGATCCGGCGGCCTGGGCGGCTTGGCGCGCGGACCGGCCCGACCTCGGCGCCGTCCCCCATCTCGACGGCTGGGCCGCTGCGGGCCGGCCGCTGATCGTCCGCCGCCGCGTCCCCGGAGAGACCGGCGACGCGGTGCCGCTCGGCCTGCCGCTGCCGCCCGCGAACGGCAAGCGGCGGATCGGGCTAGCACTGCCGGCATCGGCGCTGGCGCCCGCAGCGGTGGTGACCCTCGCCGAGGCCGCCGGCCGCGCGCCGGCGGCCTGGGGGCCGACCCTCGACGCGCTGACGGCGCTCGGCCGGCGGCACGGCCTCGTGCCGCGCCCCTTCGGCAGCCTGCTCTGGCAGGCGGTCACCGGCCTGACCTACCTGAGCGCCGGCTCCGATCTCGACCTGCTCTGGCCGTGCCCACCACCGGTGCCGGTCGACCTTCTCGACGGCATCGCCGCCGTGGCGGAGACGGCGCCGATGGGCATCGACGGCGAGATCCAGTTGCCGGACGGCGCCGACCTGCACTGGCGCGAGCTGCGCGACGCGCCGGAGGACGGCTCGTTGCTCGCCAAGAGCCTGGACCAGCTGCTTCTGCGGCCGGTCGCGGGACTGCGCGGCCCGGGCGTGGCATGACCCTCGCGATCCTCCTCTCCGGCCAGGGCGGTCAGCACCCGGCGATGTTCGACCTGACGGCCGATCATCCGGCGGCCCAGGACGTGTTCGCGGCCGCCAGACCGCTCCTCGACGGCGCCGACCCGCGCGACCTGGCCCGCGCGGGCGGCGACACCCTGAACGCCAATCGGACCGGCCAGATCCTGTGCTGCGTCGCCGCCCTGTCGGCGTGGCGGGCCCTGGCCGAGGCGATGCCGGACCGGTCGATCGTGGCCGGCTACAGCATCGGCGATCTCGCGGCCTGGGGCGTCGCCGGGCGACTCGACCCCGCAGACGTGCTGGCCCTGGCGGCACAGCGGGCGGAGGTTATGGACGCCGCGTCCGGCGCGGGGTTCGGCCTGGCGGGGATCCGCGGCCTGAGCCTCGACGCGCTCGCCGGTCTCGCGACGCGTCAAGAGTGCCACCTCGCCATCCGCAACGCTCCCGATAGCGGCGTCGTCGGCGGTCCGCGCGCGGCACTGGACGCGCTGTGCCGGGAGGCGACCGGTGCTGGCGCGCAGCGCGCCGTGGTCCTGCCCGTTCACACGCCGTCGCACACGCCCCTGCTCGACGCCGCGACGGCCGCCTTCCGGGACGCGCTCGCCGCGGTGCCGCCGCGCCGCCCGCCGCCCGGAGCGCCCCGGCTGCTCAGCGGGCTGGACGGGAGCACGGTGTTTCGGGATGCCGAGGGTCGCGGGAAGCTGGCGCTCCAGATCTCGTGCACGATCGACTGGGCCGCCTGCCTGGAGGCGTGCCGCGAGTACGGCGCGAACCGCGTCCTGGAGCTCGGACCGGGCCACGCCCTCGCCACCATGGCCCGGGCCGCCCTCCCGGCGGCGCGCGTCCACGCCGTCGAGGAATTCCGCTCGCTCGACGGCGTGGCGGACTGGCTCGGGCGACCTTAGCCGTGCCGCACGGGGGCCTCACAACCATTGCAGATGGCTGTCGAGTTGCGACGCTAGTCTGGCGATGTGCCGGTCCGGCTCCGCTTGCTTGGCGCAATACTGATGTCGACACATCGCCTTGACGCGCGGCCCGTTGCGGTCGTAGCAGCCGGGCATCTTCGGGATGGGACGGGTTCATGACGGCCAAGCGAGCGCTGATCACGGGTGTGACGGGCCAGGACGGCGCGTATCTGGCGCAGCTGCTCCTGCAGAAGGGCTACGCCGTCACCGGCATCGTGCGGCGCTCCAGCCACGCCGGCGTCTTCGACCACCGGTTGAAGTGGCTCGGCATCCTCGACGATGTCGAGCTGGTCGACGGCAACCTGCTCGACCAGTCCGCCTTGCTGCGCATCGTCCAGGCCGCCAAGCCCGACGAGATCTACAACCTCGCCGCCCAGTCGTTCGTGACCTCGTCCTGGCAGCAGCCGCTGCTGACCGGGCAGGTGACCGGCCTCGGCGCGGTGCACATGCTGGAATGCCTGCGCTCGGCGGCGCCCCAGGCGCGCTACTACCAGGCCTCGACCTCGGAGATGTTCGGCCTGATCCAGGAGGCCAAGCAGAGCGAGTCGACGCCGTTCTACCCGCGCTCGCCCTACGGCGTGGCCAAGCTCTACGCGCACTGGATGACCATCAACTACCGCGAGAGCTTCGGGCTGCACGCGTCGAACGGCATCCTGTTCAACCACGAGAGCCCGCTGCGCGGCGTCGAGTTCGTGACCCGCAAGGTCACCGACGCTGTGGCGCGGATCAAGCTCGGGAAGCAGAAGGAGCTGCGGCTCGGCAACATCGACGCCAAGCGCGACTGGGGCCACGCCCGGGACTACGTGAAGGCGATGTGGCTGATGCTGCAGCAGGACCGCCCGGACGATTACGTGATCGCCACCGGCCGGACCACGACGGTGCGGGACATGTGCGAGATCGCGTTCAAGCACGTCGGCCTGAAGGTGGACGACCACCTGATCGTCGACCCGGCGCTGTTCCGGCCGGCGGAGGTCGAGGTGCTGCTGGGCAACCCCGCCAAGGCCAAGGCGACCTTCGGCTGGGAGGCCGAGACCAGCCTCGAGGCGCTGATCACCGAGATGGTCGACGCCGACATCAAGCGCCTCAGCGCCAACGCCTGAGCCGTCGGGCTCGCCGCGGGCGGGCTCCGGATCCATATGGCGCGCATCCCCGGACGGAGAGGCGCGCCGTGAAGACCTACCAGCTCTACATCGACGGCCAGTCCGTCGATCCGGTCGAGGGCTCGTGGTTCGAGTCGATCGACCCCTATCGCGGCGAGCCCTGGGCCCGGATCCCGCGCGCCGGGCGCGCCGACGTCGACCGGGCGGTGGCCGCGGCCAAGCGCGCCATGTGGGACGGCCCCTGGGCGACGATGACGGCCTCGACCCGCGGCAAGGTCCTGCGCCGGATCGGCGACCTCGTCGAGCGCGAGGCCAAGGCGCTCGCCGAGATCGAGGTCCGCGACAACGGCAAGCTGTTCGCCGAGATGTACGGCCAGACCCGCTACCAGCCGGAATGGTGGTGGTACTACGCGGGTCTCGCCGACAAGGTCGAGGGCGCGCAGGTGCCGATCGACAAGCCCGAGACCTTCGCGTTCACCCGGCACGAGGCGGTGGGCGTGGTCGGGGCGCTGACGGCGTGGAACTCGCCGCTCCTGTTCGTCGCCTGGAAATGCGCGCCCGCGCTCGCGGCCGGCTGCGCGGTCGTGGTGAAGCCCTCGGAATTCGCCTCCGCCAGCACGCTGGAATTCGCCCGCCTGACCAAGGAGGCGGGGCTCCCCGACGGTATGTTCAACGTCGTCACCGGCTACGGCGGCGAGGCCGGCACCGCCATCGTCGAGCATCCGGACGTCGCCAAGATCACCTTCACGGGCTCGGACGTCACCGGCGCGAAGGTCTACGAGGCGGCCGCGCGCCAGATCAAGCGCGTCTCCCTGGAACTCGGAGGGAAGTCGCCCAACATCGTCTTCGCCGATGCCGACCTGAAGGCCGCCGCCGCGGGGGCGATCTCGGGCATCTTCGCGGCCACCGGGCAGACCTGCATCGCCGGCTCGCGCCTGCTGGTGCAGAACAGCATCCGCCAGGAATTCACCGAGCGGCTCGTCGAGCTCGCCCGCACCGCCAAGCTCGGCGACCCGATGCAGGCCGACACCAATATCGGGCCGATCACGACGCCGCCTCAGTACACGAAGGTGCTCGACTACATCGCGCTCGCCAAGAGCGAGGGCGCGCGCTGCGTGTTCGGCGGCAACCCTGCCTCCGGTCCCGGCGTGCTCGGCGGCCAGTTCGTCGAGCCGACCATCTTCACCGGCGTCACCAACGACATGCGCATCGCCCAGGAGGAGGTGTTCGGCCCGGTGCTGTCGATCATCGGCTTCGAGGACGAGGCCGAGGCCCTGAGGGTCGGCAACGACGTGATCTACGGGCTCGCGGCCGGCGTCTGGACTCAGGATATCGGCCGCGCGATGCGCATGTCGAAGGGGCTGCGGGCCGGCACCGTCTGGGTGAACACCTACCGGGCGGTGAGCTACATGATGCCGTTCGGCGGCATGAAGCGCTCGGGCATCGGCCGCGAGAGCGGCATCGAGTCGATCCGCGAGTACCTAGAGACCAAGAGCGTGTGGATCTCCACGAGCCGCGACGCGCCGGAGGATCCCTTCGTCATGCGCTGAGCCCGCGGGCCGCGCCGCGATCCGTGGCGGCGCGGTCCCTAATCCGGGGCCGATCGCGCGCGGTCCGGCGGCAGCGCGAGGGATGCCAGGACGAAGCCCATGAAGAAGAGGAAGTACTGGTTGACCGACAGTTCCTCGAACATGAGCGACGGGATCAGGAACACCGCGCTGTAGGTCAGGAACGGCCCGAAGGCGGCGGGCGCCAGCAGGATCCGCCCGAGGCCGGCGATGAGCAGCAGCGCCGCGGCGACACCGCTCTGAAGCGCCAGCGACACGAAGCCGTTATGGGGCGTTACGAGGCCGGTCAGGGCCTGCAGCTCCTCCCGGCGGGCGACCTCGCCGACGCCGAACGGGTACTCGAGGACCAGCTGGAGCGCGGTCACGCCGGACAGGAACCGCTCGTCGAAATTGCCCGTGACGTTGTGGTCCTCGGCGAAGCGCCGCTCGATCGCCTGGGACAGTGTCCCCGGCAGCGGGATGTCCCCCGTCACCGCCCAGGCCACGAGCAGGACGCCCAGGACACCGAGCGCGGCCAGCACCGCGGGCGCCTTGAGGTTCCGCCGCATCAGCAGGCCGAGGAACAGGACCGGTATGAACAGGCCGGCGCGGTTGTTGGTGAACGGGAAGCTCGCCAGGAGGGTCGCGAAGTAGGCGAGATAGACGATCTTCAGGCGATAGCGCAGGCTGAGCAGCAGGGCCGCGGCTCCGGCCAGCGCGAAGACGTGGCCGGTCTCGTTGCCCGAGGCCCAGAGGCCGCCCTGCTTGTCCTGCACGAACAGCTTCAGCTCCTCGTCGAGCCCGTCCGTGGGAACGGCGAGTCCGAACCGGTCGAGCTGCATGCCGGAGGCGGCGAGCAGCAGGACCGCGAGGGAGGCGAGCATGCCGGCGAGCAGGCCGACGCAGAACGCGTCCTCGACGCGCCGGTCGCGGAACATCACCAGCAGGATGAACGCCTGGACCACGTAGAGCAGCAGGACGAGGGTCAGGTAGACGTCGCCCGCCTGCTTGTGCGCCTTCAGCACCAGCGAGGCCGCGATCAGCACCAGGATGCCGGCGAGGGGCGCGGCCTGCCGCAGCGCCTCCGCCACGACGGCCCGGCGCAGGCCCAGCCAGGGGATGAGCAGGAACGGCAGCAGGTCGGACAGGCGCTGGAACGGCAGCCCGAAGGTCGAGGTCAGGACGTTGAAGTTCAGGGCGGCGCCAAGCAGGAACACGGCGACGCGGTCCGCGAGGAGGGACGCGGCCGGCGCACTCGTCCCGATCGGCAACGCCTGTCCCGCCATCACCCTGCACCGCCCCCGCGCACCGGCCGCCGATGAACCCACCGCCGGCCGCGGCCTTCGGCCGGCAGTGTCGCCCACAAAGGTTGGCGGAGGGTGCAGATCAGGCGGGGCGTCTTAGGAACAGGCCGACGGCCGTGCGGAGCGTGCCGCGCATGAAGATCCAGGCGAGGCCCAGATAGGCCGCGATCCCGAGCCCGACCGCCGCGAACAGGCCGAACCGGTCCCCGAGCGCGGCGTGGATCGGACCCTGGACGAGCAGCACGACCCCGGCCATCGCGCCGGCGCAGAGCGTGATCGGCGCGAGGAGCCGCACGAGCCGCCCGTTCGTGACCGGGACGACGCGCCCCGCGCTGGCGACGATCGCGGGCGTGAACAGGTAGGCCCGCACCACGTGCCCGGCGACCAGGGCGGCGAGGCCGAAGGGCGCGGTCACGAATGCCGCCGCGGCGCCGAGGCCGAACTGCGCGCCGGCGAGCCGCAGGGCCGTGCCGTTGCGGCCCAGGGCCGTGAAGATCATCCACAGCATCGAGGTGGCGACGAATTCCGGGGCGAGGAGCGCGAGCGTCCGAAGCACCGGCGCCGCGTCGTGCCACTGGTCGCCGAACAGGAACGGGATGAGGGTCGGGGCCACGGCCGCCATGCCGAAGAAGGCCGGCACGGCCAGGAAGGCTGAGGCCTCGGTGAAGCCGTGGAAGGCCGCGGCCAGCTCGCCGGGCCGGTCCTGGAGGCGCGCGTAGGTGGTCAGCCCGACCGTGGTGAGCGGGATGACCGCGACCTGGCTCACGAGGTCGATGCAGCGCCACGCGAGGCGCAGGTAGCCGACATCGGTGGCGGACAGGAAATAGGCCGCGATGACCTCCTGGCTCCGGATCGACGCGACGAGCAGCAGGTAGGTGCAGAACAGCCGCGAGCCGAACGCGATCTGCTCGCGCACGGAGGCGAGGTGCAGCCGCAGCGGCGGGATCCAGCGGGCCGCCGCCCAGGTCAGAAGCGTGGTCGCGGTCGCGGCGACGAGCCGCTGCACCACCAGGCTCCAGACGCCGTAGCCGTCGAGGGCCAGCACGAGGGCCGCGGCCCCGCCGAGCACGTTGGCGCCGAGCGCCCGCAGGGCGAGCTTGCGGAAGCCGAAGCTCCGCTGGAGCCGCGCTTCGTGGATCGCGCCCGCGGCGGTGATGACGAAACAGGCGGAGAGCGCGCACAGGACCGGACGCAGCGCCGGCAGGTCGAAGATCCAGGCGATCGGCCCGGCCAGGGCCACGAGGCCCAAGGCGCACAGGACGCCCGTGGCGAGCATCACCCAGAAGGCGGTGGCGGCGAAGTGCTCGTCGAGGTCGGCGCGCTGGACCACCGCGTCGGGCAGGCCGCAGCGGGCGACGATCTGCAGGATGTCGATGAAGACCGCGGCGATCGCCACCATCCCGAACTCGGCGGGCCCGATGAGGCGCGCGAGCACGAGGAACACCCCGAAGCTCAGGACGACGTTGCCGACGGAAGCCACCGCCACCCAGCGCGCGGCGTCGAACGAGCGCCGCGTCACCGCGGCGCCGGAGGCGAGCCCCGGCTCCTCCTCGGCGGCGGCCGCCTCCGACAGGACCGGCGCTGCGGCGCTCACGGGCGGCTCGCCCGACGCTCGGCGACGAGTTCGGCGTAGAGATCGAGGTACTTCTCGGCGACGCGCTCCGAGGTCGACTCGCGGATGACATGCTGGAAGGCGCGCTCGTCCTGCAGGTCGCCGCGGCCGCGGGCGATCACGGTCCGCAGCCGCGCGGCGAGGTCGGCGTCGTCGCCCGGCGTGAACAGCCAGTCGGCGTTGTTCTCGCCGATCAATTCGGGGATGCCGCCCGAGGCCGCCCCGATCACCGGAACGCCCATTGTGTAGGCCTCGTAGATCGTCCGCGGCGACGGCTCGGCCCAGAACGACGGGACGATGAGCACGTCGATCGCGCTGAGGAACTCGGCGGGTTTCGCCCAGCCGACGAAGTCGATCGGCAGGCCCTCGGCCTGCGCCTTGAACCGCTCGATCGAGTCGTCCATCGCGTGGCCGGCGACGAGGCAGCGCCAGTCGCCAGGACCGATCCGCCGGAAGGCGTCGATCATCGTGCCGACCCCCTTCTCGGTGTTGATCCGGCCGAGATAGCCGAAGGTCATCGGCTTGCCGGTCCGGTCGATCCGGCGCCGTGCCTCCGGGTCGCCCTCGGGGACGGTGCAGGAGTAGAAGATCACGCGCCGCCGTTCGGGCGCGAGATGCGCGAACAACCCGTGATCGACATGGGTCTTCAGAATCTCGGTCCCGACGCTGACGACCGCGTCCACCGACCGGTTCGTGATCTGCTTGGCGGCGTTGACCACCTTGCAGCCCAGGTGCCAGCGGTCGCACGGCTTGCCGTCCTTGAACATCGCGGCGTTGCCGCAGATCAGGTCGTACTCGCAGACCGTGTGGACTATCGGGATCCCGCGCTTGGCCGCCTCGCGCCAGACGAGGGTCGAGACGTCGAGCAGCGAGTGCGTGTTGACGACATCGGGCCGGAAATCGTCGAGGACGCGGCCGAACTCGGCCGCGACGGCGAAATTCCACTGCTGCTTGAGCTTGGCCCAGGCGCGGCCGAACCGGCTCGCCTGGGGCCAGTCCTCCAGCCAGAAATCGTTGTGGTGGGCCATGCGGTAGACGGTGACGCCGCCGCGCACGCTCTTGGGCTCGGGCTCCCGGGCGATGCAGGCCGCCGCCACCGTGTGGCCGGCCGCGACGAGTTCCTCGGCGAGGTGCTCCACCGAGCGCTCGGCGCCGCCCACGATGTAGGGCGGGTAGAGGGCGCTGAGATGCAGGATCCGCAGGGGGCCGGTGACGGCGCGCGCGGCCGCCTGATCCCTCGGCCGGTCCCGGTCCTGGGCGCGGGGTTCCTCCGAGAGGACCCGGGCGTAGCTCGACGACAGGGTAGGGGTCATCATGGACGGCACTCGCTGAGGTGCGGGCGCTCCGCGTCGGCGGAAGGCTCGGGAAGCGGTTCGATGGAGACCGCGTCGCGGGTCGCGGCGTAGAGGTCGAGGTAGGCGGTCGCCACAGCGACCGGATCGGTGCCGGCGCGGATGCGTGCGGCGCGGGCGAGCCCCTCGGCGAGCCGGGCCGGCTCCGCGACGATCCGGGCCATCGCGGCGGCGAGCGCCGGCGCGTTCCCCGGCGGGACCAGCCAGGGGCCGGACCCGACCTGCTCGCCGATGCCGCCGGTCGCGGTGCCGATCACCGGGACGCCGCGCCCGTAGGCCTCCGCCACCGTCCGGCCGAAGGGCTCGGGCCAGATCGGCGGGACCACGAGGCAGTCGAGATCGTCGAGGAAGGCGTCGCGCTCCGCGTAGCCCAGGAAGGTCACGGGCAGGCCCGCGGCCAAGGCACGGTAGCGGTGCAGCCCATCCACGGCGCGTCCCGCGACGGCGAGGTGCCAGCCGGCCTCCGGCAGGCGCCGGCAGGCCTCGAGGAGGACGTCGAAGCCCTTCGCGCCCTCGATCCGGCCCAGATAGCCGAACCGGACCGGCGCGCCCGGCGGGCGGATGCGCCGCGCCACGGGCGATCCGGAGGGGATCGGGTTCCAGATCACCCGACGCAGCGACGGCGGCACGTGGGCGAAGAGGCCGGCGGCGAGGTGGCGGTCGAGGATGTCCGATCCCACGGCGGCGACGGCCGTCACGGCGCGCTGGCAGCGCCGATGCGGCGCGGCGTAGAGGCGGCACTTGAGATGCTGCCGGGCGCAGGGATGCCCGTGGCGCACCATCGCGCCGTTGGTGCAGAGGCTCGTGAAGTCGTGCAGCGTGTGCACGACCGGAACCCCGAGCCGCCGGAGCATCGGCCAAAGCGCCGGCGGCAGCTCGGAGATGGAGTGCGTGTTCACGAAGTCGGGGGCGAAGTCCCGGACCGCCCCCGCCATCCGGTCGACGGCGTGGCGGTTCCACTGCGCCGCGACCTTGTAGCGGAGGCGCTCGACCCGCCCGCGCTGCGGCCAATCGAGGATGTGGAACGGCGTCCCGTAGCCGGTCCGGTAAACGGTGACGCCGTCCTGCAGGACCGGTCCGCCCTCGGTCCGCGCCGTGCAGGCGACAGCGACGCTGTGGCCCAGATCCGCCTGGGTCCGGGCCAGCGTCTCGACCATCAGTTCGGCGCCGCCGACCTGCTCGGGCGCGTAGAGCGAGCTAAGGTGCAGGATGCGCATGCGGCACCTCCCGGGCGGTGCGCGCCGCCGCGCCGTCCCGCAGCGCGTCGAGCAGCAGCGTCTCGTAGCGGCGCGCGGTCTCGGCCCAGTCGTAGCGCCGGACATTGTCGCGGCCACGGGCGATCAGCGCGTCCCTGAGACCGGGCTCGTCCAGCAGGCGGCGCAGGCATTCGGTCAGCGCCGCCGCGTCGGCGGGATCGAAGGTGAGGGCGCCGGCTCCCGCGATCTCCGGCGTGGCGGAGCGGTCCGAGCAGATCACCGGACAGTCGAGGGCCTGCGCCTCCAGAACGGGCAGGCAGAATCCCTCGGCGAAGGACGGGACGCACAGGCACAGCGCGCCGCGATAGAGGGCCGCCAGTCTGTCGTCGCCGATGCCCGACAGGCGGATCAGGGGGACCGGCGCGTCGCCGAGCGCGGCGGCGATGGCCTCGTCGAAATCCTCGCCGACGTGGACGATCCCGAGCCCCGGCCGTCCGAGCGCGACCACGGCGCGCGCCAGGGTCGCGAAATTCTTGTTGTAGAGGGCGTTGCCGACGGCCAGCACGTACGGCCCCGCCGGGATTCCGACGACGGAACTAGCCGCCGATGGGTCCAGCATGGCCGCGGACGGCACGGTCCGCGTTCTGCCGCGGAGCCGCGGGTAATGGTACTCCAGATCGCGCCGCGTCGCCTCCGAGACCGCGATCACCCGGGCGCTGTTGCCGAGGACGAGGCGGAAGATCGGGTCGGTGGTCAGGGCCTCGCGGGAGCGGATGCGCTCGGGCAGGGTGCGGAAATAGAGGTCGTGCACCACGCTGACGCGGGCGCGGCCGCCGAAGGCCGCCCCGTACGGGTCGATGTTCAGCACCACGTCGATGGCGCGGGCGCGGCACAGCCGCGGGACGGCGATGCTCTGGCGCAGGACGTCGAGCAGCATGATCCGCGGCCGCGGCACCGTCACGACCTCGACGCGGTCGCGGATCGCCGCCGGCAGGCGGGGGCGGCGCCCCCCGGGGGGGGGGGGCCCCCCGGAGG
>NZ_JBKFBI010000129.1:0-18116 GCF_053346095.1 Methylobacterium sp. A52T
GCTCCGCGCCGCCGCGGCGGCGCGGAGGGTGTGTCGGTCAACGGTTCAGACGCCGATTGGTCCCATCCGCGGTCACGGGCGCGTGATCCGCGCTGCCGCTGGCCTCCGGCCGGGGCGGCTGGTAGAGAACCCGTCATGCACGCTTCGCGCGCCCTGCGCGGCCCCGGCCGCCCGATCCGAATTACCGGCCCGGCCTCCGCCTGAGGGCCCGCTCCAGCGCGGCCGCGCGGAGGTCCGGGATCCTCCTGCCGCCCGACCCGATTCCGCCGGCCCGACGCTGCCGGCCCGACCGCCGATGCGAGATCCGATGACCGCCCCCGAGACCGCGCCCGCCCGCGACTATTCCAAGACCCTGTTCCTGCCGCAGACCGAGTTCCCGATGCGCGCCGGCCTGCCGGTGCGCGAGCCGCTCTTCATCGAGCGCTGGAAGCAAATGGACCTCTACGGCAAGCTGCGCGCCCGTGGGCAGAACCGGCCGAAATTCGTGCTCCACGACGGCCCGCCCTACGCCAACGGCAACATCCACATCGGCACGGCGCTCAACAAGATCCTCAAGGACGTGGTGGTCCGCTCGCAGACCGCCCTCGGCTTCGACGCCAACTACGTGCCGGGCTGGGACTGCCACGGCCTGCCGATCGAGTGGAAGATCGAGGAGCAGTACCGCGCCAAGGGCCGCAACAAGGACGACGTCCCGGTGATCGAGTTCCGGCAGGAATGCCGGACCTTCGCGGCCCAGTGGCTCGACGTGCAGCGCGAGGAGTTCAAGCGGCTCGGCGTCACCGGCGACTGGGACCATCCCTACGCCACCATGGCGTTCCCGGCCGAGGCCGTGATCGCCGACGAGCTGATGAAGTTCTCGATGAGCGGCCAGCTCTATCGCGGCTCCAAGCCGGTGATGTGGTCGGTGGTCGAGAAGACCGCGCTCGCCGAGGCGGAGGTCGAGTACGAGGAGCACGTCAGCGACACGATTTTTTGCGCGTTTCCGATCCGGTCCGGCGCCGAGGGCGATCTCGCGCAGGCGCGGGTGGTGATCTGGACGACCACTCCGTGGACGATCCCGGGCAACCGCGCCGTCGCGTTCTCCAAAAAAATTGCCTACGGCCTGTACCGGGTGACGGAGGCGCCGGCCGACAACTGGGCGGTGCCCGGCCAGACCTACCTGCTCGCCGACAGCCTGGCCGCGACCGTGTTCAAGGCCGCCCGGGTCGAGGCGTTCGTGCGCGTCGCCGACGTGAGCCCGTCGACGCTCGCCGGCCTGACCCTGGACCACCCGCTGGCGAAGCTCGGCTACGGCTTCGCCGTGCCGATGCTCGACGGCGACCACGTCACCGACGAGTCCGGCACGGGCTTCGTCCACACGGCGCCGAGCCACGGCCGCGAGGATTTCGAGCTCTGGATGGCGAGCGGCCGGCTGCTGCGCGAGCGCGGCATCGACGCGACCATCCCCTACACGGTCGACGCCGACAGCGTGCTCACCGAGGCCGCCCCGGGCTTCACCGGCACCCGCGTGCTCACCGCCAAGGGCGAGAAGGGCGACGCCAACAAGGCGGTCATCGCCGCGCTGACGGAGGCCGGGGCGCTGATCGCCCGCGGGGTGCTGCGCCACCAGTACCCGCATTCCTGGCGGTCCAAGAAACCGGTGATCTTCCGCAACACGCCGCAATGGTTCATCGCCATGGACCGGCCGGTGGATTCGCTGGGCAACCGGACGCTGCGCGAGGTGGCGCTCCAGGGTATCGACGACACCCAGTGGGTGCCGACCCAGGGCAAGAACCGCATCACCGGCATGGTCGCCAACCGGCCGGACTGGGTGGTCTCGCGCCAGCGCGCCTGGGGCGTGCCGATCACCGTCTTCGTCCACCGGGAGACCGCCGAGATCCTCAAAGACGCTGCCGTCAACGCCCGCATCCGCGACGCCTTCGCCGCGGAGGGCGCCGACGCGTGGTTCCGGGACGACGCCGCGCAGCGCTTCCTGGCGCCCGACCACGACCCGGCCGCCTACGAGAAGGTCACCGACGTCCTCGACGTCTGGTTCGATTCGGGCTCGACCCACGCCTTCGTGCTGGACGACCCGGAGGCCTTCCCGGGGCTCGCCGGCGTCACGCGCGTCCGCGACGGCGGCCAGGACCGGGTCATGTACCTGGAGGGCTCCGACCAGCACCGCGGCTGGTTCCAGTCCTCGCTGCTCGAATCCGCCGGCACCCGCGGCCGGGCGCCCTACGACATCGTCCTGACCCACGGCTTCGTGCTCGACGGCAAGGGCCTGAAGATGTCGAAGTCGAAGGGCAACGTCGTCGCGCCGCAGAGCGTCATCAAGGATTCGGGCGCCGACATCCTGCGCCTGTGGGTCGCCGCCTCCGACTACACCGACGACCTGCGCATCGGCCCGGAGATCATCAAGACCTTCGCGGAGACCTACCGGAAGCTCAGGAATTCCCTGCGCTGGATGCTGGGCTCGCTGGCCCACCGGGTCCAGGGCGACGACGTGGCGTACAAGGAGATGCCGGAGCTGGAGCGGCTGATCCTGCACCGGCTCGCCGAGCTCGACGGCGAGATCCGCGAGGCCTACGCGGCGTTCGACACCAAGCGGGTGGTGGCGCTGCTCAACGGCTTCATGACCGGCGACCTGTCGTCCTTCTACTTCGACGTGCGCAAGGACGCTCTGTACTGCGATCCCGTGTCCTCGGTCCGCCGCCGGGCGGCGCTGCAGGTGATCGACGAGGCCTTCCGCCGGGTGACGATCTGGCTCGCCCCGGTGCTCGCCTTCACCGCCGAGGAGGCGTGGCTCGACCGCTACCCGTCCGAGGACGGCTCGGTGCATCTCCAGACCCTGCCGGAGACCCCGTCCGCATGGCTCGACCCCACCCTGGCGGAGCGCTGGCAAAAAATCCGGCGGGTCCGGCGGGTCGTCACCGGTGCCCTGGAGATCGAGCGCGCGGCCAAGCGCATCGGCGCGAGCCTGGAGGCGGCGCCGCAGGTCTACGTGGCGGATCCGGACCTGCTCGCGGCGCTCGAGGGCTGCGACTTCGCCGATACCTGCATCACCTCGGACATCACCGTGGTGGCGGGCGAGGGCCCGGCCGAGGCCTTCCGGCTCGACGAGGTGCGCGGCGTGGCGGTGGTGCCGAGCCCGGCCGAGGGGCGCAAATGCGCGCGGTCCTGGCGGGTCAGCCCGGAGGTCGGCAGCGACCCGGACTACCCGGAGGTGACACCCCGCGACGCCCAGGCCCTGCGCGAGTGGGACGCGGCGCATCCGGAGGCGAGCGCGGCGTGAGGGCGTTCCGCGTCGTCGGCGGCGCCGCCCCCCCCCCCCCCCCCCCCCGGGGGGGGGCGGGGGGCGCCGGCCCGGGCCGGGCGCGCCGCCCGTGACGCCCTTCCGCGCCGGCCTCCTGGCCCTCGTCCTCACCCTGATCCTCGACCAGGCCAGCAAGCTCGGCCTCTATTTCGGCACCGACCTCGTGCTGACGCAGCCCTGGCGGCTGGCGCCCTTCGCCGACTTCGTCGTGGTCTGGAACCGGGGCGTCTCCTACGGGCTGTTCCAGCAGGAGGGCGGGATCGGCCGCTGGCTCCTCGTGGCCCTGTCGCTGGCCGCCGCCCTCGGCCTCGGGATCTGGATGCGCCGGGCCACGTCGCGGCTTCTCGGGATCGCCCTCGGGCTGATCGTCGGGGGCGCGCTCGGCAACGCCATCGACCGGGCCGCCTACGGCGCCGTCTTCGACTTCGTCCACCTGCATGCCGGCGGCTGGTCCTGGTACGTGTTCAACGTCGCCGACGCGGCGATCGTGGCCGGCGTGATCGGCCTGATCCTCGACAGCCTGTCCCCGGACGGCCGCAGGGGCCGGGCGTCCCCGCCGCAGGGCGACCCGGCGCCGCGCCTGTGATCCCTGCAACACACAGGTCCTCCCGCGTCCCCCTCCTGGCGCGACGCAGTCAAGGCGCCATACGATCGCCGGAAACCGGTCTCAGGCCGGGACCTGTCGGATCGGGCCGCGCCGCGGCCTTCCCAGAGCCGGACGCTCCGTCCGGAACCCGTGAGGCAGCATGACCGGGCATCGCAGGCTTCGTCCCCTCCTCTCCGCCGCGGTGGCCCTGGCTCCGCTCTGCGTCGTCGGTGCCGCGCACGCGCAGGAGCGCGGCGAGTTCATGCGCGACGCCCTGTCGGGCATCGGCCTCCTGGAGAAGCGCCAGGATCCGATCGACTACCACGAGCGGCCGCCGCTGGTGATGCCGCCCAAGATCGACGGCAAGGCCCTGCCGCAGCCGCGGGCGCGCTCCACCAGCACCGCCTGGCCGAAGGATCCCGAGATCGTGGAGCGCGAGCGCGCCGCCGTGGAGCGGCGCAATCCCAAGGGCTCCCAGGCCCAGGGCCGCTACGACGACAACAACGCGACGCTCTCCGTGGAGGAGATGCGCGGCGGCCGCCGTGCCGGCGCGGGCCTGACGACCACCGCCGAGCGCAAGCCCGGCGACAACAACCGCGACGACAGCCTGCTCAGCCCCTTCGAGCTGCTCAAGGGCAAGAGCGCCAACGCCGAGCCCTCCGACATCGAGCCGAGCCGCGACACGCTCACGGACCCGCCGACCGGGTACCGGCAGTCGCCCAAGCAGCTGGCCCGGCCGCCGTCGAGCGACCCGATCAACAACGCCAGCCGCGAGCGCGAGGAGTCGGATCCCCGCGCCTATCTCCGTCAGCGCGCGCAGCAGTGACGGGGGCGCCGTGTCGCCGTTGCAACGGCGCCGCGGCGTGGCAACATGAGATGATCGTCCCGGTGCGGTTCTTGCGCCCCGGTGACCAGGACGGCCCCGATCCGCGCGCGCATCCCGACGCGGGACGCTTCGATCCGGGGCCGGCAGAAGGAAAGCGGAATGCACCTGTTCAGGAAGGCGACGCCCACCCTCTTCCCGCTGCGTCCGGGCTCGCCCTACGGCGGCAGCGCCGGCCGGGGCGAGGCCGCGCCGTTCGGGCGTTCCGAGGCGGGCGGACCGGAAGTGACGGCCTTCACCCTCGACAACGGCCTCGACGTGGTGGTCGTCCCCGACCACCGGGCCCCCGTCGCCACTCACATGATCTGGTACCGCAACGGTTCGGCCGATGATCCGCTCGGCCAGTCGGGCATCGCCCACTTCCTCGAGCACCTGATGTTCAAGGGCACCGAGAAGCACCCGGTCGGGGCCTTCTCCAAGGCGGTGTCGGGCCTGGGCGGCCAGGAGAACGCCTTCACCAGCTACGACTACACCGCCTACTTCCAGCGGGTCGCCCGGGACCACCTCGGCACCATGATGGCGTTCGAGGCGGACCGCATGAGCGGCCTCGTCCTCGACGATGCCGTCGTCGCCCCCGAGCGCGACGTCGTGCTGGAGGAGCGGCGCATGCGGGTCGAGACCGACCCCTCCGCCCAGCTCTCCGAGGCGATGGCGGCCGGCCTGTTCGTGCACCATCCCTACGGCATCCCGATCATCGGCTGGATGCACGAGATCGAGGGCCTGAACCGCGAGCACGCGCTGGCCTACTACAAGCGCTTCTACACCCCCGAGAACGCCATCCTGGTGGTGGCCGGCGACGTCACGCCCGACGAGGTCCGGCGCCTCGCCGAGACCACCTACGGCCGCGTGACGCCCCAGGGCGCCCGGCCCGAGCGCCTGCGGGCCCGGGAGCCGGAGCCGAAGGCCCTGCGCCGCGTCGCCGTCGCCGACCCGAAGGTCGAGCAGCCGACCCTGCAGCGCCTCTACCTGACCCCCTCCTGCATCACCGCCCGGGACGGCGGCTGCCACGACCTCGAGCTGCTGGCCGAGGTTCTGGGCGGCGGCTCGACCTCCTACCTCTACCGCAAGCTGGTCATGGAGACCGGCCTCGCGGTGAATGCCGGCGCTTGGTACATGGGCTCGGCGATCGACGACACCCGCTTCTCCGTCTACGCGGTGCCCGCCGAGGGCGTGCCGCTGGAGAAGCTGGAGGAGGCCGTCGACAGGGTGCTGCGCCGCGCCCCCGCGGAGGCCCTGGACGCCGAGGCGATCGAGCGCGCCAAGACCCGCCTCGTGGCCGAGACCGTCTACTCCTCCGACAGCCAGTCGTCGCTCGCCCGCATCTACGGCTCGGCGCTGGCGATCGGCGAGACCATCGAGGAGGTCCGCCGCTGGCCGACCGACATCGAGGGGGTGACGCAGGCGCGTCTCAAGGGCGCCGCCGAGCGCTGGCTGACGCCGGCCCGCTCGGTCACCGGTTACCTGACCAAGGCGCAGGATCCCGACGCCCCGGTCGCGATGGCCGCCGAGTAACCCCGGCTGCGTCCCGGCGGGCCCGTGACGGGTCCGGGCGGGGCGCTCTGCCGAACGGGAGCCCTGGCCCGCTCCGCCGTCGCCCGAGATAGAGACACGAGGTTCCCATGAGCTTGGCCGAGACTCTGGTCGAGACCGCCGCCCAAACCGTCAGCTCGCCCACCACGGCGCTGCCGGTGACGACCGCCCCCGGCATCGAGGCGTGGCACGTCGAGTCGCCGGTGGTGCCGATGATCGCCCTGGCCTTCACCTTCGAGGGCGGCGCCGCCCAGGACCCGGCCGGCAAGGCCGGCTGCGCGCAGATGCTGGCGCGGCTCCTCGACGAGGGCGCCGGCGACCTGACCTCCGACCTGTTCCAGGAGCGGCTCGCCGCCCGGGCGATCGAGCTGTCGTTCCACGCGGGGGCCGACGCGGTCGGCGGCTCGCTGAAGATGCTGGTCAAGCACGCCGACGAGGGCATCGCGCTCCTCGCCCTGGCGCTGGCCAAGCCCCGCCTCGACCCCGACGCGATCGAGCGCGTCCGCGCCCAGATCATCGCCGGCCTGCGCTACCAGCAGAACGATCCGGGCGTGCTGGCCTCCCGCCGGTTCTTCAAGGAGGCGTTCGCCGGCCATCCCTACGCCCGCCCGTCCTCCGGCACCGTGGAGAGCGTGACGGCGATCACCCGGGACGACCTGCTGGCGATGCACGCCCGCATCATCGGCCGCGGCCGGGTGAAGGTGGCGGCGGTCGGCGCCATCGGCGCCGAGCAGCTCGCCGAGGGCCTGAACCGCGCCTTCGGAACCCTGCCGGAGGCCGGGGCGCTGAAGGCGGTGCCGCGCACCGAGGTGCACGATCTCGGCAAGCGCGTCGTCGTCGACCTCGACGTGCCCCAGTCGGTGATCCGGTTCGGCATGGCCGGCGTGCCGTGGCGCGACCCGGACTTCATCCCGGCCTACGTGCTGAACCACATCCTCGGCGGCGGCGCCTTCACGTCCCGCCTGTTCCAGGAGGTGCGCGAGAAGCGCGGGCTGGCCTACTCGGTGGGCACCTCTCTGGTCAGCCACCGGTCGGCCGCGATGACCTGGGGCTACACCGCCACGAAGAACGAGCGCGTCGGCGAGGCCCTGTCGGTGATCGGCGACGAGATCGGCCGGCTGATCGCCGACGGCCCGGACGACGACGAGCTGCAGAAGGCCAAGGACTACCTGACCGGCTCCTACGCGCTCGGCTTCGACACCTCGACCAAGATCGCCCACCAGCTGGTTCAGATCGCCTTCGAGGAGCTGGGCATGGACTACATCGCCCGGCGCAACGCGATGGTCTCGGCCGTGACCCAGGCGGATATCCGCCGGGCCGCCGCCCGCACCTTCGCGGACGGCAAGATGCTGGTGGTCGCCGCCGGCCGGCCGGTCGGGCTCTGAGGGCGTCCGCGCCCTGTCGCCTGCGATGCGGGTGATCGAACTTGCGCCGGACGACGTGGCCGATCTGATCGAGGCGCGCGGAGATCTTGCGACGGGGGCCGAGGTCGAGGCCGTCCTGTCGAAGTAGCGGCACTGACACCATTTTCCGGTGCTGCCTCCGGCGCGGCCGTCTTCGCGAGCGGAGCGAAGCAATCCAGTCGGCGCGACGCTTCCGGTCGGCGCGCTGATCCTGGGTCACTTTGCTGCGCTCGTGATGACGCCGCGGGCGGCCTCGACCGATGGCCGTGCTCAGGGTCTCCAGCTCGGACCGGTGTCGCAGTCCGAGCCGGAACTCCGCGCTCGTTCCGAAAGGGCGGCCGAGGCGCAGGGCCGTACCGGTGGATATCCCGATCTGCCCGGCGGCGATCCGCTCGAGAGGGTGCCCGGAACGTGGCGGGCGGGCGCGATCCGCGATCAATGCGGCAGACGATCCCGAGAGAATCGGAAGATCGTCCCGCAGGGCCGCGCCGGGATGCGGCGGCGGCAGAACGGCGTCGGCTCCGCCCATCGGGACCCTGCCCTCGCAACGCCACCCCCGATCCCCACCTTAGCCGGATCGGCCGCAGCCCCCAGGACCGACATGCAGCTCACCGGCATCCACCACCTCACCGCGGTGACCGCGCGCGCGGCGGAGAACGTCGCCTTCTACACGGGCACGCTCGGCCTGCGGCTCGTGAAGAAGACGGTGAACCAAGACGACGTCTCGGCCTACCACCTGTTCTACGCCGACGGTCTGGCGAGCCCCGGCACCGACATCACTTTCTTCGACTGGCCGGCGCCCCGGGAGCGGCGGGGCTCCAGCAGCATCACCCGCACGCATCTGCGCGTCCCGGGCGAGGGCGCGGTGGCGTGGTGGCACGCGCGCCTGCGCGAGGCCGGCATCGTCGAGGCCGAGCCCTCCGCGCGCGACGGGCGCCTCACCCTCGACTTCGAGGATCCGGAGGGCCAGCGCCTCGCCCTGGTGGACGATGGCGGCACCGGGCCGGAGCACCCCTGGGACGGATCGCCGGTGCCGGCCGCCTACCAGATCCGCGGCCTCGGCCCGATCCGGCTGTCGGTTCCGGACCCAGCCCGCACCGCCGCCGTGCTGACCGAGGTGCTCGGCATGCGCCGGGACCGCACCTTCCAGACAGGCGACGGTCCGGTGGAGGTCTACGCGATGGGACCCGGCGGCCCGGCCGCGGAGGTCCAGCTCCTGGCCGACCGGTCCGCGCCGGCCCGTCAGGGCGCGGGCGCGGTCCACCACGTCGCCTTCCGCATCCCGGACGGGGATTACGAGGCCTGGGCCGACCGGCTCCGGGCGGCGCGCGTGCCGAGCAGCGGGCCTGTGGACCGCTACTACTTCCGCAGCCTCTATTTCCGCGAGCCCAACGGCATCCTGTTCGAGATCGCCACCGACGGGCCGGGCTTCACCGCGGACGAGCCCCTGGAGACCCTGGGCGAGCGCCTGGCCCTGCCGCCGTTCCTGGAGCCGCGCCGGGCCGAGATCGAGGCCGGGCTCGCGCCGCTCCGGCCCGCCGCCGCCCTGTGAGGGCGGCGGGCGGGGCCCGCTCTGCGGCAACCCTCCCATGTCCGGAACGGCGCTACGGAGCGTCCGCGAAGACGCTAAATCTTCGAACGATTCCAGGCCGTTCACTTCTTTCGCCAGTGTGATCCCGGCACGCCTTGACGGACGTGCTGCAACTGCGAAAGAAGCGGCGCGCGTGTGTTTGCAACCGGATCCGGGCGGGTTCCCTGCCGAGGATCCACCCCCGCCCGAGCGGGGCGGCGGGGATCCCCCGCACCACGGGCCCCGAATCGTCGGGGCCGTGTGCCGAGCGTCAGAGGATTCGAGGACTGATCCGTCGATGAGCAAGTTCTACGAGGAGCGCGTTCTGTCGGTCCACCACTGGACCGACAACCTGTTCTCGTTCCGCACGACGCGGGATCCGGCGTTCCGGTTCCGCAACGGCGAGTTCACCATGATCGGCCTGGAGGTCGAGGGCCGGCCGCTGCTGCGCGCCTACTCGGTGGTCTCGGCCAACTACGAGGAGGAGCTGGAGTTCTTCTCGATCAAGGTCCAGGACGGCCCGCTGACCTCGAAGCTGCAGCACCTGAAGGTCGGCGACCCGATCATCGTCGGCAAGAAGCCCACCGGCACGCTGGTGCTCGACAACCTGCTGCCGGGCCGCAACCTGTACCTGCTGGGCACCGGCACCGGGCTGGCGCCGTTCCTGTCGATCATCAAGGATCCCGAGGCCTACGACCGGTTCGAGAAGGTCGTGCTGGTCCACGGCTGCCGGCAGGTGCAGGAACTCGCCTACGGCGAGACCATCACCGAGACGCTGCCGCGCCACGAGTTCCTGGGCGAGATGATCTCGAACCAGCTGGTCTACTACCCGACCGTGACCCGCGAGCCGTTCCGCAACCGCGGCCGGATCACCGACCTGATGGTCTCGGGCAAGCTGTTCGAGGATATCGGCCTGCCGCCGATGTCGATCGAGAACGACCGCTTCATGCTCTGCGGCAGCCCCGACATGATCCGCGACACCCGCGAACTCCTGTCCTCGCGCGGTTACGAGGAGGGCAACCACGGCGAGGCCGCCCACTACGTCATCGAGAAGGCCTTCGTCGAGAAGTAGCCCGCCGCGCAGGCCGGTTCGGCTTCAGCCCGGTGCGGTCGTCCGCGCCGGGCTTTTCTGTTTCGGTACGTCCCCGGACCCGGTCGCGGGAGCGGGGCGCAGGATCGCCCCGTAGCCCTCCTGCGCGTCGCCGACGAAGCGGATGCCCGCCCCTTCGAGGACCGTGCGGATCGCCGCGAGGGTCCGGCTGCGGGGCTGGACCTGCTCGCTCTCGATCATGTTCAGGGTGACGACGGAGACCGCGGCGCGGCTCGCGAGAACCCCTTGCGTCCACTTGAGAAGTCCGCGGCCGGCGCGGATCTGGGCGGCAGTGATCATGGGCCGGAGATCGCCCGAACTGAAAGAATTTTCAAGTTTCCGGTTGACGCAGGCCGAGCGCGACCGTATCCACCGCGCCGTCGGCCTGCCGGGCCGGTGATCTGAAGGGACCGTACGCTCCTCGTATCCGCGGCCTGCGCGCCGCGGCGGAAGAGTCCGGTTCCCTTCGCACCGGTCGCCGCTGGCAGCCGATCGCAGTTCACCGGCGCGGGCCGGAGACGCTCGGTTATCCCTGTCACGGATCCCCCCGAGCCTCATCGACACGCCCGCGTCACCCGAAGCCCCGTTCGGACGGAGCATGGCATGAAACAGCACGACGGCATCGACGTCGCGGCGTTCGCCCGTCCCGGGCTGATGCGACCGTTACGGTCGTATCGCGGGGCTCTCGGCCCGAGAGGCTGAGCGCGTCTCGAGGACCCTGCGGGCCGGCAGGGGACGGTTATCATCGGTAGAGCGCCGCGGGCTTGTCCCACGGAGGTTGCGGGTTCGATCCCCGCCGGGGGCCGCGAGGTCGCCGGAGCTCATGCCCGTCCCCGACACCACGACCGCAGGGCCCCGCGAGACGACCGGGGCGCCGACCGTGCGCGGATCCCGGCCGACGATGCGGGCCGGAGAGGAACGGTTATCTTCACCGAAGGGAGGTCGCGGGTTCGAATCCCGCCGGGCCGCGAGGCCCGTAGCTCAGCCCGGATAGAGCGCCCGGACACCGTTCCTCACCCCACGCCCGCATCGCCCGGACGCGGGCCGGAAGACGAAGGTTATCGGGATCCGAGGGGTGCGGGTGCGAGTCCCGCCGGGCCGTCAGGCCCGTAGCTCAAGCAGAGCATCGGATAAGCCCCTCGTCGCCGCCACGCCCGCGCCCGGCCGGACGGAACCCCGCCCCCGACCACACGAGATACCGGCCGCGCGCGAGCGGCGGTGGCCGACGCGCCGCGGCCGCGTCGCCGCCCGACCGCGCGCGCCGGAACGCGCCACCGGCCGGTGATCGGCCGCGATGGAGAGAGGAGAGACCGAGAGGAGCCCGCCATGACGAAGCTCGCACAGATGTTCCGGCTCCGCGCCACCCCGCAGACGGAGCCGATCCCCGGCACGGTGCCGAACGCCGCCGGAGGCCACGCCTTCGCGGTCGGCGACTGGGCTCGGCTCGACCGCTTCCTGGTGCTCGGCTCCGAGGGCGGCTCGTACTACGCGAGCCCGCGCGCCCTGACCGCCGAGAACGCGGCGGCGGTGCAGCGGTGCATCGCGCAGGACGGCGCCCGCGCGGTCGCCGCCATCGTGGCGGTGAGCGAGGGCGGCCGGGCTCCGAAGCAGGATCCGGCGATCTTCGCCCTGGCGCTGGCCGCCGCGTCGGCGGACCTCGCGACCCGGCGCGCGGCGCTCGCGGCCCTGCCGCGGGTCTGCCGCACCGGCACGCACCTGTTCCAGTTCGCCGCCTCCGTCGAGGCGATGCGCGGCTGGGGCCGGGGCCTGCGCCGGGCGGTCGGTGACTGGTACTGCGCCAAGCCCGTGGAGGCCCTGGCCTTCCAGGCGGTGAAGTACCGGACCCGCCAGGGCTGGTCGCACCGCGACCTCCTGCGGCTGGCCCATCCGGAGACGGAGGAGCCCGCCCGGAAGGCGCTGTTCGACTGGATCTGCCGCGGCACCGTGACCGAGGCCGCCCCCGGGATCGTCCACGCCTTCGCGCGGGTGCAGGCGGAGGGCCTCGACGGGGCGGTGGCCGCCGCCCTGGTGCGCTCCCACGGCCTGCCCTGGGAGGCGCTGCCGACCGGGCTGATGGGCAGCTGCGCGGTGAACGAGGCCCTGATCGAGCGGATGCCGGTCGGCGCCCTCGTGCGCCAGCTCGGCCGCCTGACGGCCGCGGGGGTGCTGGCGCCCTTCTCGGAGGGCACCGAGCACGTCCGGGCGGTCCTGTCGGACCGGGAGCGGATCCTCCGGGCGCGCCTGCACCCGATGGCGCTGCTGCTGGCCCTCAAGACCTACGCCTCCGGGCACGGTCAGCGGGGCAGGCTCGCCTGGGAGCCGGTGGCGGCGATCGTCGAGGCGCTGAACGCCGCGTTCTACACGGCGTTCGGCGCGGTCGAGCCCACGGGCCGGCGCCTCGTGCTCGCGCTCGACGTCTCGGGCTCGATGGGCGCCAGCACGGTCGCGGGCTCGATGCTCACGGCACGGGAGGCGGCCGCCGCGATGGCGCTCGTCACCGCGGCGACCGAGGAGCACTGGCAGGTGCTGGGCTTCACCGCCGAGGCCGGCCGGGGCTGGAGCCAGGGGGCCGCGCTGACGCCGCTGCCGATCGGGCCGTCGACGCGGCTCGATCAGGCGGTGCGGGCGACCGCCGATCTGCCGTTCGGCGCCACCGACTGCTCCCTGCCGATGCGCTGGGCGCTGGAGCGGGGCGTGAAGGCCGACGCGTTCGTGGTCTACACGGACTCGGAGACCTGGGCGGGGCCGGTCCACCCGGTCCAGGCGCTGCGGGCATACCGGGAGAAGACCGGGATCCCGGCGAAGCTGGTGGTCGTGGGGCTGGTCTCCAACGGCTTCAGCATCGCCGACCCGGAGGATCCCGGCATGCTCGACGTGGTCGGCTTCGACACCGCGGCTCCGGCCGTGATCGCGGATTTCATCCGCGCGTGAGACAGGGGCGGGCGGCTCTTCCGGGCTGCCCGCCCTATTGCTGCGGGACGCCCGGCATCCCGTCCGCGAAGGGGCCGCCGCCGGCGCTGAACAGCTTGCGCAGGAAGCCCGGGGCGATCGCCGAGAGCGGGTTCACGCTCACGTCCGGCGAGGCGAGCTTGCCGGAGACGCGGAAATTGACCGCGAACAGGCCCTCGTTGTGGCCGCCGCCCAGCAGCGGCCCGAGCAGCGGCAGCTGCGAGGCCACGTTGTTCAGGCCGTAGAGCGGCACGAAGGTGCCGGTCATGTCGGTGCGCTCGCGGCCGGTATCCAGCCAGCCCGACAGGGTGAAGCCCATGGCGGCGTTCGAGATCGCCGCGTCGGTGAAGTCGACGCGGGTGCCGGTGCGCACGAAGTTGGCGCGCATGCGGTCGAAGGTGACGTCGCCCGCGCCCCGGCCCGGGGCGACCCGGCGGCCGCGGGCCGTCTCCGCGTCGGACGGCTCCGGGCCCTGCGCCATGATGCTCGACAGCGCGGGCTCGTTGCGCAGGATGAAGTCGCGGATCTGCACGACGCCGGATTGCGGGCCGTCGTTGAGGCCGATCCCGGCCGTGAGCCGGCCGCCGTACATCCGCCGGTACACGTCGACGAACCGCAGCGTCGCGCCGGCATCGGCCGATTCCACCGACAGGGTCGGCACGCCGCGCTCGCCGCGGGTGACCGTGGCGGCGAAGGGCGCCGCGCGGAAGCGCCCGGTGATGTTGGCGGCCCGCAGGGTCTTCCCGTGCAGGGAGAGCTTCAGGTTGGCGCCGGTCAGCGCCTCCTCGTTGAAGCCGGTGACGATGGGCACCTGGATGTCGGCGTCGATATCCTTGGGATTCGCGTCCCGCGCCTCCCGGCCGCCCTTGGGATCGGGGGCGCCCAGGGATTTCAGGAACGGCCGGGCGTCGGCCACCGCGCCCCGGACCACGACCTTGTAGCCGCCGCCGGTCCGGTCGAGGCTCACGCGCAGGTCGTCGCCGGGGGAGAGCTTGACGCTGCTCAGGTCCGCCCGCTCCAGGCCGCCCTCCTGGCTGATCGAGACGGTGCCGCGGGCGCTCGCCGGGGCCGCGTCGAGGGCGAAGTCGCGCAGGTCGAAGGTCTGGCCGCTGTCGACCAGGGTGAAGGTGAGCCGTCCCGGCTTGCCCGGGGGCTTGGTCAGCCCCGGGATCAGCCCGTCGATCCCGGCCTTCGCCAGATCCGCCTCGACCCGGATCGGCGGCTTGCCGGATCCCGGCCGGCCGATCTGCACCACCGCGCGGACCGGGATGGTGCCGGTGAGCTGCGGCGCGGTCGGCAGGCCCTTGCGGCCGCGGACCGCTTCGTCGAGCGACACGTTGACCACCGCCTCGCCGGGCTGCCCGACCTTCGGCTGGCGCAGGTCGACCGACATGGGCGCGCCCGCGACCCGGCCGTCGCCCTTCAGCGTGAAGGCGCCGCGGTCGTAGACGAGATTGAACCGGCCCGATTCGAGCCGGTCCCGGCCCATCACCTTGTCGACCGAGAGGTCGGCCAGCGCGCCGGTCAGCGTCACCGGCAGGTCGGGCAGGTCGGGGATGTGCTTCAGGTCGAGGGGGAAGTCGACGCGCAGGTCGGCGCTGCCCTTGATCGTGGCGGGGTCGAGGTCGACGCTCATCACGCTCTTGAACAGCTTGGCCTGGAGCACGGAGGCCATGCCGTCGGCGCCGCCGGAGAGCCGCATCCCGATCTGCGCCACGACCCGGTCCGGGGTGATCTGCGGGATGACGAAGCTGCCGTCCGAGATGGCGAGCCCGCGCCCGTCCGGCCCGTGGACCTCGGCGGTCACGTTGCGCACCGTGGTCGAGCGCCCGGTGATCACGCCGACGACGTTGCCCTTGGTCACCGGCGGGGAATCGGCGGTGACGTCGATGGCCGCGTCCGAGACGTGGAAGTCGATGTGGACCGCGTCGTCCGGGGCGGGGTCGCCCCGGGTGGCGGCCGCCAGGACCGCCCCGGACATCTTCACCTTGATGTCGACGGAATCGACCCGGCCGCGCCGGAGCTGATCCACCAGGTAGGTGCGGGCCGGCGGCGCGATGTGCTCCGGCCAGAGCCGCAGCCCGGTGCGGACCTCGCCGTCGTGGCCGGCGAGGTGCAGGGTCAGGCCGCCGTCGTCGGCGCTGGTGCCGATCGTCCCGGTGATGGCGCCCTTCACGCCGGGCCCCGACAGGGTCAGCGCGTCGATGGAGATCCCGCCGTCGCGGCCGGAGAGCTGCGCGTCGAGGGCGTCGATCTTCACCGGCGCGTCCTGCGGGGTCGCCCCGCGTAAGGTGGCGTCGCGGCTCGCCAGCGTCGCTGTCCAGCTCGTGCTCGCCCCCGCGGGGCTGCCCGTCCACGTCCCCGTGAGGTGCACGGCGTTGCCGGCCCCGCGATAGTCCAGGCCGGTCAGCGACATCACGCGGTTGGCCTCGTCCCAGTCCAGGGAGGCGTCGAGGCTCTCGACCGTGACCGGGTTGAAGTCCTTCTCCTCGATCAGGAACGTGCCGTCGCCGGTGTGGAGCTTGGCGTTCATGGTCCGGATGCGGCCGGCCGTCAGGCTCACGTCGGCGCGGGCCGAGACCTTCAGGTCCGTCGTCAGCGGCAGGCCGGACTGGCCCGAGAGCAGCAGGAGATCCGTGACCGGCAGGTCGTCGAGGGTGATGACGCCCGAGCGCTCCTGCCCGTCCGCGCCGTCGCGCAGCGTGCCGCCGAAGCGCCACTCGCCGTGCGGCCCGTCGAGCCGCAATTCGAAGTTCCGGGTGCCGTTGACCGGGTCGCGCCCGAACAGGCCGTTGACCCGCGCGAAGACCGCGCGCTCGCGGCCGTCCTCGTCGATCAGCCGCAGCCGCGCGTCGGTGACGCGCGCGCGGTCGAGGGCGCCGACCACGCCGCCCGGATCGAGGACGACCCCGAAGATCGACGCGATCGCGGCCGAGAGCGGCGAGACGGTGCCGCGCACCCCGTCCACGCTCGGCGGCGTGTGCGGCGCGACGTCGACCGGGTGGTTGGCCTCCGAGGCCGCGAAGGCGATGGAGCCGTCCCGGTGCAGCAGCGCGGTGGTCTGCGTCTCGCGGAACTCGATCGAGCGCGGCTGCAGGTTGAGCCGCAGGAGCCCCCAGGGGTCGAGGCTGACGAGCGCCAGGGGCGCGCGCACCACGAGGTCGCCCTGCGGGTTGCGGATGTCGAGGCCGGAGAAGCGCAGGCTGAGCGCGTTCTCGCGGTCGAGCTCCAGGCTGCTGCCGCGCAGCCCGATGCTCCAGCCGGGTCCGATCCGCTCGGCCACGGCGGCGGCGACGCGGCGCGACAGGCCGTCGATCTGCAGCGGCCCGTTCGACAGGCGCAGGGCCACGAGGCCGACACCGGCGCCGACGAGCAGCACCAGCGCGAGGGCGCTCACGAGGCAGACGCCGCCGACGCGTCGCGCCTTCCCCCGAGGCCTGCATGCCGGCGTTGTCTCGTCCGCCATCGGGACCTTTGTTCCGGGGTCTCTGCGCGCGGCGCCCTCGGGCTCCGCGGCCGGTGGATCGAAGCGCGCCCGCGCTTTACAGCGGCCGCGACTCCGGGCTTGGCTCGGACGCGCGCGGTGCCATCGCTCGAGCCCGCGCACGAGATCGGTTGCACATCATCAATCGGCCGAAAGGAAGGCACGATGCCGCTGTCAGAGGGGGATCCCGCCCCCGATTTCGACCTTCCCGCCTCGGGCGGAGGGCGTGTCGGACTGTCCGCGCTCCGCGGTCACAAAGTCGTGCTCTACTTCTACCCGAAGGATGACACGAGCGGATGCACGCTGGAGGCGCAGGACTTCAACGGCCTGCTGCCGGCCTTCGCGGAGGCGGACGCCAAGGTCGTCGGCCTGTCGCCGGACCCGGTGAAGAGCCACGACAAGTTCTGCAGCAAGTACGGGCTGACCTTCCCGCTCGCCGCCGACGAGGACAAGACCGTGCTCGAGGCCTACGGCGTCTGGGTCGAGAAGAGCATGTACGGGCGCAAGTACATGGGCGTGGAGCGCACCACCGTGCTGGTCGACCGGGGGGGCCGCGTCGCCAGGATCTGGCCGAAGGTGAAGGTGCCCGGCCACGCCGAGGCCGTCCTGGCGGCCGCGCGCGCCCTGCCCTGACGTCCCCTTGACATCCCCTTGACGTCCCATTGACGCCGGGCGCGCGACGGATCCTTAACCCTACTGAGGTCTGAATGGCGGCTCCTCCGGTGCCGTCCCGATGCAGCTTCCGAAGTTCCCCGCGCGTCTCAGGCCGCACCGGCCGGCCCCCTGGCTCGCCGCCGGCCTCGCCCTGGCGGTGGCCTGGGCGCTCGGGGCCTCCTGCCTGATCGTCTTCCACGACGACGTGCTCGCCGGGTTCGTGGCCCGGCAGGCCGCCCTGCGCGACGCCTACGAGGCGCGCATCGGCGAACTCCAGGACCGCCTCGACCGCGACCGGAGCGACCGGGCGGGGAGTGAGGCGGGGCTGGCCGACCGGGTCGCGGCCGCCCTGGAGCGCCAGGCCGAGCTGGAGCGGCGCACGGCCGCCCTCGCCGACCTGGAGCGGCAGGCCGTGTCCGACCCGTCCACGACCGGCGCCCTGCCCGGGCGGCCCGGCGCTGCGCCCGGTGGGCGCTACGACGATCTCTTCCTGCGTCCGACTGAGGGTGCGGCTCCGGCGCCGCGCTCCGCCCGCGATCCCCTGCCCCGCCGCGGCGCGCGCGAGGCCGAGACCGGCCTGATCCGGCTGGAGGCCCGGCTCGACGGCCTGCAGGCGGCCCAGGGCGAGCGCCTCGCCGGGCTGGCCGCCCGGGCCGGGGACGCGGTGCGGCG
>NZ_JBKFBI010000013.1:0-70355 GCF_053346095.1 Methylobacterium sp. A52T
CGCCCCCCCCGGCCCCCCCGAGCGGCGACCCCCCCCCCCCCCGCGGCGGGGGCGGGAGCCGGCTGGCCAAGCTAGCGGCCCGGCGCTGGCCCGCGACTGATCCAGATCAAGCCGCCGCGCATCCGCCGCCGCCCGGTCACGTCCCGGTGTCGCAGGCTGTCGCAGGGTACGCCCGGCGCCGGCGGCCGCTGCGGGAGGTCCGCGCGAGGCCGTGCCGGGTCTTGTTCCAGCGCAGCGGCGCCCGGACCAGCTCGATCAGCGCCAGCCACGCGGCGAGGCTGACCAGCAGGAAGTAGACCGGCATCCACGGGACTGACCGGGCGAGGTCCCCCCAGCCGCGCCGGGCGCAGCCGACGAGGGCGGGCAGGACCAGGGCGGCGAGCCCCGTCCCGAACAGCGTGATGGCGAGCCCCGTGGAGAGGTTGTCCAGGAAGACGGGGGCGGCCGGGATGTCCCGGACCAGGAAGGACCACGCCGCCGCGGCGAGGCAGGCCGGGTAGGCGAGCGCCGAGACCACCGTCCCGGGGACGAGGGCGGCGGCGCAGAGCGTCTCCAGGCCGCCGAGCCTGCGGGCGTTGGCCAGCGGGCGCCGCCCGTGGGTGAGGCTCGTCTGGACCAGGCCCTTCAGCCAGCGGGTGCGCTGGCCGAGCCAGGGCCCGAGGCGGGCCGGCGCCTCCTCGAAGGTGGGGCTGGGCAGGTCGCCGACGGTGTAGCCCGCCAGCGCGAGGCGCAGGCCGAGATCCGCGTCCTCGGTGACGTTGTGGGCGTCCCAGCCGTGCAGCGCCCGCACCACGTCGGTGCGCAGGTGCATCGAGGTGCCGCCCAGCGGGACCGGCAGGCCGCAGCGGGCGAAGGCCGGGTTCAGCACGTCGAACAGCCCGGCATATTCGAGGGCGAAGGCGCGGGCGAGGCGCGAATCGCCGGCATTGTCGATCACGAGCCGCCCCTGGAGGCAGGCGGTCCGCGCGGGCAGGCGCGCGAACAGGGCGGCCGCCAGCCGCAGCTGGCCGGGATCGGGCACGTCCTCGGCGTCGTAGACCGTGATCAGGGTGCCGCGGGCGAGCGGCAGCGCGGCGTTGAGCGCCCGCGGCTTGGTGCGCGGGCCGCCCGGCGGCACCGTGATCACCTCAAACCGGGCCGGGAGGGTGTCGCGGGGGAGGGCCGCGGCGGTCTCCGCGTCGTCCGCCTCGAGCAGCAGCTTGATGTCGAGCTTGGCGGCCGGATAGTCGAGGGCGGAGAGCGCCCTGAGCAGGTCCGGCACCACCGCTGCCTCGCGGTGGAGGGGGACGAGGATCGTGTAGACCGGCAGGTCGGCCTCGGCGAGGGGCACCACCGCCTCCGCGGCGACCGGGGCCGCGATGGCGAGGGCCGCGATCCGCAGGGTCGCCATGGCCAGGAACAGGATCTGCCCGGCCGTCATCACCGCGCGCGCCAGCGGGGCCGGCAGCGCCGCGCACAGGCAGAGGGCGGCGGTCCCGCCGAGGGCGAGGACCAGCAGCCAGCGGAAGGCCGGCTCGGGGGCGGCCGCCCACTCGGGGCCGTGCCGCCGGAGGTCGTGCGCCGCGTGATCCGCCACCTGCCCGGGCACGGACGCGAACACGGCCTCGCGCAGGCGGGTGGGGCTGGTGATCGCCGGCACGGCGGCGCGGCCGGCGGCGTCGAGGAGGTCCGCGATCGCCCGCCCGCGGGGCGCCAGGACCCAGGGCGCCACCGCGCCCGGCGCCAGCGGCGCGAGACCGGCCACGAGGCTGTCGGGGAAGCGCAGGCCCAGGCCGAACGGGATCGGGCCGTCGAGGTAGGGGGCGCCGAGCGCCCGGGCCAGGGCCGCGTAGTAGGCCGATTCCGCCATCAGGCCGGCATTCATCAGCGCGGTCGCCGCGTCGGTCCCGGCCGCCGCCGCCGCGGCGGCGGGCCGGCCCCCGGCGCGGGCCCGGACCCCCGCGCCCGGGCCGCCGGCCCGGGCCAGCAGCCGCGCGTCGACGCCCTCGTCGAGCAGGAAGGCGATCTCCGGCGGCAGGCCCTCCGGCCCCGCGGGCGGGCGCTGGAACGACACGCCGCGCGCTCCCCCGGCGGCCCGAGGACGTGGTAGAGGAGGGGGGTGAGCCAGTCCCCGCCCCCGCGCTCCGAGAGGAGCACCGCCCCGTCCCCGTCGTCAAGAGGCGATAGGACAGCCATCCCATCCCGGATCGCGGCGGCCGCGGTCGCGGCGCCCCCCCGGCGGCCGCGGTCGCGGCGCTCCTCGCGGGGCCGGCCGCCGCGGCGCCCCCGGCCGCGCCGGCCACGGGCGTCACCGCCACCCCCGCCGTCACGATCCCGGATTTCTGGAACCCGCGCAGCCGGGGCGAGCGCGTGGAGGCGCCGCAGACCGGCCGGGCGGTCCGCTTCCTCACGGACGACGAGTTCCCGCCGCTGCACTTCGCCGGCCCCGACGGCAACCCGACGGGCTTCGTGGTCGAGCTCGCCCGGGCGGTCTGCGAGAAGCTGACGATCACCTGCACGGTGCAGGCGCGCCGCTTCGACACCCTGCTCGACGCCCTCGACGGCAAGCAGGGCGACGTGGTCGCGGCCGCCATCCCGCTGACCGCGTCCCTGCGGTCGCGATTCCTGGCGACGCGGCCGTATTTCCGCTGGCCGGCGCGCTTCGCGGCCCGGACCGACAAGGGCCTGCCGGTCCCCTCCGCGGCGGCGCTCGCCGGCCGCAGCGTCGGGGTCATCGCCGGCAGCGCCCACGCGGCCTACCTCAAGGCGTTCTTCCCGAAGGCCGTGCCGAAGGACTTCACCGATCTCACGGCGGCCGAGAGCGCGCTCAAGCGCGGCGAGATCGACTACCTGTTCGCCGACGGCCTCAACCTCGCCCTCTTCGTCGGCGGCCAGGACGCGGAGAGTTGCTGCGCGCTGACCGGCGGCGACTACCTGGAGAACCGCTATTTCGGGGAGGGGATCGGCCTGATCACCCGCCCGGAGGACGCGGCCCTCTCCCGGGCGCTGGACGACGCGCTCCAGCGTGTCTGGGACGACGGCAAGTACACCGAATTGTACCTGCGGTTCTTCCCCGTCAGCCCGTTCTGACAGGGGCGAAAGGCTTCCACCAGACGCGCGAATCGGGGATCCTGCACGGCGTCGGATCTCCATGGATCAGGAGCGGCGCATGACCGATCTGCTCGAGAAGGCCGTGGCGAAGGCACGGGTCCTCGCACCGGAGATGCAGGACGAGATTGCCCGCCTCATGCTGGCCTTCGTGGGGGATGAGGGATCGGTCTACCGGTTCAGCCCGGAGGAGGCGGCGGAGCAGGACGAAGCCGACGCCGAGGAGGCGCGTGGTGAGTATGCCACCGAGGCGGAGGTGCGCGCCATCTGGGCGAAGTATGGCCTGTGAGGCTGCGGCTGACCCGCACCGCCGCGCGCCAGCTCGACCACGTGCTGGCCGACATCACGCGCCATAACCCATCGGGTGCCGACGCGGTCCTGCTGCGGATCGGCGCGTGTTTGGAACTCCTTCTCCGCCATCCCTATGCGGGTCAGATGACCGACCGGCGCGGCATTCGGCGCATCGTGGTGTCGCCTTACCCCTACATCATGACCTATCGCGTCACTGCCGATGAGGTCGTCGTGCGCACCATCCGGCACGCGGCGCAGCGGCCTCTAGCCTGAGCGACATGCCCGCGATGGAGCGCGTGCGGACGAATGGATCAGCGCCTTGCACGACCGGGCGTTCCGCTCCGGTGCGAACCGCTCTAGGGTGCGCGCGTCCAATTCGCGTACATCCCAGAAGACATGCCAGCCGCCCCCCCAGCCCTGACCCTCGACCCCGACCTCGTCGAGGCCGCCACCAACGCCGCCGCCTGGCCCTTCGAGGAGGCGCGCAAGCTCGTGGCGCGGCTGGAGAAATCCGGCAAGCGAGAGGTGCTGTTCGAGACCGGCTACGGCCCGTCGGGCCTGCCGCATATCGGCACGTTCGGCGAGGTCGCCCGCACCTCCATGGTGCGCCACGCCTTCCGGGTGCTCACCCGCGACGCGGTGCCGACCCGGCTGATCGCCTTCTCGGACGACATGGACGGGCTGCGCAAGGTGCCCGACAACGTCCCGAACCGGGAGATGCTGGCCGCGCACCTCAACCAGCCGCTCACCCGCGTGCCGGACCCGTTCGGCACCCATGACAGCTTCGGCGCGCACAACAACGCCGAGCTGCGCCGCTTCCTCGACGCCTTCGGCTTCAGTTACGAGTTCCGCTCGGCGACCGAGTGCTACCGCGCGGGCGTGTTCGACGCGACGCTGCTGCGCGTGCTGGAGCGCTACGATTCCGTGATGGAGATCATGCTGCCGTCGCTGCGGGCCGAGCGCTCGGCGAGCTACTCGCCGTTCCTGCCGCTCCACCCGGTCACCGGCCACGTGATGCAGGTGCCGATCGACGAGGTGAGGGCGGAGAGCGGCACGATCGTGTGGCGCGATCCCGCCACGGGCGAGCGCTACGAGACTCCGGTGACCGGCGGCCACGCCAAGCTGCAGTGGAAGCCCGACTGGGCGATGCGCTGGGTGGCGCTCGGCGTCGATTACGAGATGGCCGGCAAGGACCTGATCGACTCGGTCAAGCTCTCGGGCAAGATCGCCCGGGCGCTCGGCGGCGAGCCGCCGGAGGGCTTCAATTACGAGCTCTTCCTGGACGAAAAAGGACAAAAAATCTCGAAGTCGAAGGGCAACGGCCTGACCATCGACGACTGGCTCAAGTACGGTACGCCGGAATCGCTGGCCCTGTTCATGTACAACAAGCCGCGCGAGGCCAAGCGTCTGTTCTTCGACGTGATCCCCCGGCACGTCGACGAGTATATCGGCTTCCTGGACCGGTACGCCGGCCAGGACGCGAAGCTGCGGCTGGGCAACCCGGTCTGGCACCTCCACGCCGGCACCCCGCCGGAGCCCGAGCGGGTCGAGGGCGCGAGCCTGACCTTCGCGATGCTGCTCAACCTCGCCGCGGTGGCCAACACCGAGGATCCGGCGGTGCTGTGGGGCTTCATCCGCCGCTACGCGCCGCGGACCGGTCCGGAGACCCATCCGGGCCTCGACCGGCTGGTGGTCCACGCCCTGAAGTACTTCTCGGACTTCGTGCGGCCGGCCAAGACCTACAGGGCGCCGACGCCCGAGGAGCGGGCGGCCCTGGAGGACCTGTCGGCGACGCTGGCCGAGCATGCCGGCTCCACCGATCCCGAGGCCCTGCAGGCGGCGGTCTACGAGGTCGGCCGGCGCCACTTCCCCGACACGTCCGGCAAGGCCAAGAGCCCGGACGGGCGGCCCGGCGTGTCGCAGGCGTGGTTCACGAGCCTCTACAACGTGCTGTTCGGCGAGGCGCGCGGACCCCGGTTCGGCTCCTTCGTGGCCCTCTACGGCGTCGACGAGACCCGGGGCCTGATCGCCTCGGCGCTGTCGGGGGCGCTGGTCGCCGAGCACGAAGCCTTCGCGGCCGGCAAGGCCGCCCCGGTCGCGTGAGGGCGCGATGATCATCGACGATCTCGCCGCGCTGGAGGCGATCTACCACGCGCCCCTGGCGCCCGCCTCGACGGTGAAGGTGGCGGCCGCGATCACGCCGGACTACGCGGCGCTGATCGCGGCCTCGCCCTTCGCGGTGCTGGCGACCGCCGGCCCCGAAGGGCTCGATTGCAGCCCGCGCGGGGACCGGCCGGGCTTCGTGCGGGTCGCCGACCCGCGCACGCTGATCCTGCCCGACCGGCGCGGCAACAACCGGATCGACTCGCTCCGCAACGTCGTGCGCGACCCGCGGGTGGCGCTGCTGTTCTTGATCCCGGGCTCGGGCACGACGCTGCGGGTGAACGGGCGGGCGGTGATCTCGGCCGACCCGGACCTGCTCGCCTCGTTCCGGGTCGACGGCCACGCGCCGCGCACCGCCCTCGTGATCACCGTCGCGGAGGTGTACTTCCAATGCGCCCGGGCGATCATCCGGGCCGGGCTATGGGATCCGGAAGCCCGCGTCGACCCGGGAAGCCTGCCGACGCCGGGGGCGATCCTGGCGGCGCTGACCGCGGGCGAGGTCGGCGGCCAGCGCTACGACGCGGAATGGCCGGAGCGGGCGGCCAAGACGATGTGGTGAGGGTGGTGAGGGTGGCGTCCGCGACATCCCCGTCCTCGCGGGCGGAGCGATCCGGTGTCGCGCCACCTTCGGGGATGTCGCGCCGCCCTGGGTCGCCTCGCCGCGCTCGCGATGACGGAGCGTCACCTCACCCCACCAGCGCGAGATCCCGCGTCTCGGTGTCGGGGATGACGTCGACCTCGACCTTGAGGCGCTGCTTGCCCGAGCCGCTGACGATGCCGTCGACCGGCGCCACGTCGCCGTAATCGCGGCCGCGGGCCACCACGATGTGGTCGTCCCGCACCGCGACGCCGTTGGTCGGGTCGAGGCCGAGCCAGCCGGCGCCGCACCAGACCGCCACCCAGGCGTGGCTCGCATCCGCCCCGCGCAGGCGCGGGCGGCCGGGCGGCGGCACCGTGCGCAGGTAGCCGCTGACATAGGCCGCGGGCAGGCCCATGCCGCGCAGGGCCGCGATCATCACGTGGGCGAAGTCCTGGCAGACGCCGGCCCGGAGCGCGAAGGAGTCCGCGAGCGGCGTCGAGACGGTGGTGGCCTTGGAATCGAAGCGGAAATCCCGGCCGATCCGCAGCATCAGGTCGTGGGCCGCCCCGTAAGCGCTGCGGCCGGCGGCGAAGCTCGGCCGCGCGTAGTCGGTGATCGCGGGCAGCAGCGGCACCCGGCTGCTCGGGAACAGGAAGTGCACCGGCGCCCGGCCGCCGAGGTCGCGCCCGGCGAGAACGGCGTCGCGGACCCGCTCCCAGGGCATCCCGGATTCGGGCGGCGGCGGGGCCGGGCGCTCGACCCGCACGGTGGACAGCGCCTCGACGCTGAAGGTGGTGTGGGGCGTCTCCAGGGTGATCGCCACCGCGTCGATCCCGAGATAGTCGCGCCGCATCACCGCGCGGGCGGGGCTCGGGTCGATCGTGACCGCGCTCGCCAGCACGCTCTGGCCCTCGCAATCCTGCGGCTTGAGCCGCAGGGTGCAGCGGGCGAAGTGCACCGGCCGGCCGTAGCGGTAGGCGGTGCGGTGGCGCAGCGTGTAGATCACGCGAGCCCCGTCAGCTTCTCGGGGCGCAGCGCGTTCGGCCCGGTGGGGAAGTAGCGGGCCGCGATGCCGTCGGCGAGGCGCTCGAGGTCGGTCGCGAGCGCGGTCAGGCGCACGGCGTCGAAATCCGCGGCCTCGCCGCTGCGCAGCTCCGCCAGGATCCGGGTCGCGAGGCGGCAATGCGGCTCGGGGATCCCGTCCGCGGCGAGCGCCGGCAGGTCGGCGAGGTGCCGGGTGATCGCCTCCGCCTGGAAGGCGATCGAGCGCGGGTTGTAGGGGTCGAGCAGCACCATGTCGCGCACGGGGTCGAGGGCCGCTCCCTGCAGGTAGCGCCGCCCGTAGCTGATCTGCGAATCGCACAGGGACAGCATGACCCCGAGGCAGCCGGGGGTCGCCTCGTCGTTGGCGAAGGCCAGCGCGAAGGCGCCGGTGTTGATCGCCCGCTCGATCCGCCGCCCGAGCTCGATGAAGTGCCAGCCCTCGGCGCGGCTCATGTTCTCGTGGGTGAGGCCGGCGAGCGCCGCGAGCTGGCTCAGGGCCCGCTCGGCACGGCCCGCGAGCTGCGACTCGGTGAAGGCCCGCTCGGTGTTGAGGGACAGGAACTCGTTCAGGTCGGCGAGCACCCGCCACGCCTCGCCCGACAGGCGGGCGCGGAGCGCGGCGGCGTTGCGGCGGGCCGCGATGACGTGGGACCGGGCCGAGCCCGGCCGGTCGCGCCCGGCCAGCGCCTCCTGGGCGAGGCGGGCGGTGGGCAGGTCGGCGGCCGCGATGGCGCCCCACTCGTGCAGCAGCGCCCGGAGCGCCAGGGCCGCCGGCGTGTCGAGGGCGCCCGAGATGTCGGTCCCGACGGCGTCGCCGACGCTGCGCAGGTGGGCGAGCACCAGCCGGATCACCGCCTCGCCGCGCTCCAGGTAGCGGCCGAGCCAGAACAGGCCGTCGGCGGCCCGGGCGGGAAGGTGGCCGCCGACCCGCCGCACCCGCGGCGCCGCCTGCGCGCCGATCAGGGGCGCGGCGACCGGCTCCTCGGACAGGACCCAGACGTCGGCGGAGCGGATGCCGAGCCGCAGCTCGATCGGGTCGACGTCCTCGCGCTCCGAGACCCGGCAGAAGCCGCCGGGCATGACCTGCCAGCCGAGGGGCGTCCGCGCGGCGAAGACGCGGACCACGAAGGGGCGGGGCGTCAGGAACAGGCCGTCCGGGCCGCGCTCCCAGCCCGGCATGGTCGAGAGCGGCGCCGCCTCCTGGGCGACGTAGTCGAAGGGCCGGTCGCGCAGGGCCGCCACGACCCGCTCCCGCTCCGCCGCCAGGACCGGGCCGGCCAGGATCGCGTCGCGCCCCGCCCCGCGCTGGGGCGTGGCGGCCGGGCGCAGGGTCAGGCTGTCGAGGTTGGCCCGCGCGTGCGCCAGGCCCTCGAGGTCGCCGCACCACCACGTGCGCGGGTGGCCGAGCTGCAGGGGCTCGCCGAGGAGGCGCCGGGCGATGCCGTCGAGGTAGGGGGCGAGGGCGGCCGACTCGACGAGCCCCGCGCCCGGCATGTTGGCCATCACCAGGGAGCCGTTGCGCAGGGCGTCGAGGATGCCGGGCACGCCGAGGCGCGAGGCCGGGTTCAGCTCCAGGGGGTCGAGGAAGTCGGCGTCGATCCGCCGCCACAGGGCGTCGGCGCGCTTCAGGCCCGAGACGGTGCGCACGTGCAGGCGCCCGTCGCGCATGACGAGGTCGTCGCCCTCCACCAGCATCAGGCCGAGGTAGCGGGCGAGCGCCGCCTGCTCGACGTAGGTGCTGCTGTAGGGGCCGGAGGTCAGCAGGCAGATCCGCGGGTCGGCGCGCTCGGCACCGAGCGCCAGCCCGTCGCGGAACGCCTGGAAGAAGGCCGGCAGGCGCTCGACGTGGAGGTCCTGGAAGAAGTCCGGGAAGGTCCGGGCCAGGACCATGCGGTTCTCCAGCGCCCAGCCGAGGCCCGAGGGCGCCTGGGTCCGGTCGGCGAGCACCTGCCAGCGCCCGTCCGGCCCCCGGCCGAGATCGGCCGCGTAGAGCTTGAGGTAGTGGCCGCCGGGGGGCGCGACCCCGTGGAGCGGGTGCAGGAACTCGGGCGTGCCGGCCACGATCGCGGCGGGGAGCAGCCCCTCGGCGACCAGCCGGCCCTCGCCGTAGGCGTCGGCGAGGATCGCCTCCATCAGCTCCGCGCGCTGGACGATGCCGGCGCTGAGCGCCGCCCATTCCGGCCCCTCGATTACCAGGGGCAGGCAGCCCAGCGGCCAGGGGTGCTCGCGCTGGTCGCCGGCGATGCGGAACGAGATGCCCGCGTCCCGGATGTGCCGCTCCGCCGCGACGAAGCGGGCCATGATCTCCGGTTCGGTGAGGCCGCCGAGGCGGTCGAGCAGGCGCGGCCACGCCCCGCGGGGCGAACCGTCGGGGCCCAGGAACTCGTCCGGCCGGCCGGGGGCGGGGCGGTAGCCTGCGCACCAGCGGGCGACGCGCTCCCGCGCGCCCTCCGGCCGCTCGGCCCGGCCGCGGCTGCCCGCGAGCGCCGCCTCCATCACGGATCCCCGGTCATTGCGGGGCCGGCGTCCGCAGGTCGAGGGTCAGCGGGAACTCGGCGCTCGATTCCGGGCGGGGCATCTCCACCCGGCCCGGCGTGTGGCCGTTCGGTTGGAACCGGGCGAGGCGCCGGCCCTCCGCCTCGTAGGCGTTGACCGGATGGGTCTCGTAGTTGCGCCCGCCCGGATGGGCGACGTGGTAGCGGCAGCCGCCGAGGGAGCGACCGCTCCAGGCGTCGAGGATGTCGAAGGTCAGCGGCGAGTGGGCCGGGATGGTCGGGTGCAGCGAGGAGGCCGGCTGCCACGCCTTGAAGCGCAGCCCCGCCACGGCCTCGCCGCCGCGGCCGGTGGAGGTCATGGGCAGGCGGCGGCCGTTGCAGGCGATGACGTGCCGCTCGGGCACGAAGCCCTCGACCCTGACCTGCAGCCGCTCGACCGAGCTGTCGACGAAGCGCACGGTGCCCCCGCTGGTCCCTTCCTCGCCCATCACGTGCCAGGGCTCCAGCGCCTGGCGGAGTTCCATCCGGACCCCGCCCTGCTCGACCGTGCCGAAGACCGGGAACCGGAACAGGGCCTGCGCCTCGAAGGCGACCGGATCGAAAGCGTACCCCGCCGCCCGGAGATCCTCCAGCACCGCGAGGAAGTCGGACCATAGGAAATGCGGCAGCATGAACCGATCGTGGAGGTTCGTGCCCCAGCGGACACAGCCGCCGGTCTGCGGCTCGCGCCACAGCCACGCCACGAGGGCGCGGAGCAGGAGCTGCTGCGCGAGGCTCATCCGCGCGTCCGGCGGCATCTCGAAGGCGCGGAACTCCAGGAGGCCGAGGCGCCCGGTCGGCCCGTCCGGCGAGTAGAGCTTGTCGATGCAGATCTCGGCCCGGTGGGTGTTGCCGGTGACGTCGACGAGGATGTTGCGGAAGATCCGGTCGACCAGCCAGCGCGGGATGTTGGGCGCGTCCGGGGCCGGCACCTGGGCGAGCGCGATCTCCAGCTCGTAGAGCCCGTCGTGGCGGGCCTCGTCCATGCGCGGCGCCTGGCTCGTGGGCCCGATATAGAGGCCCGAGAACAGGTACGAGAGCGCGGGGTGGCGCTGCCAGTAGAGCACGAGGCTCTTGAGCAGGTCGGGCCGGCGCAGGAACGGGGAATCGTCCGGCGTGACGCCGCCCATGACCACGTGGTTGCCGCCGCCGGTGCCGGTGTGGCGCCCGTCGGTCATGAACTTTTCCGCGCCGAGCCGGGTCTGGCGGGCCTCGGCGTAGAGGTCGGTGGTGATGGCGACCGCCTCCCGCCACGAGGCGGCCGGGTGGACGTTCACCTCGATCACGCCGGGATCGGGGGTGACCTTGATGACGCCGATCCGCGGGTCGTAGGGCGGCTCGTAGCCCTCGAGGTGGATCGGCAGCTTCAGCGCGGCGGCGGCCGCCTCCAGGTGGCCGGCGAGCTCCAGATACTCGTCGGCGCGCTGCACCGGCGGCATGAACACCCGCACCACCCCGTCGCGGGGCTCGAACGACAGGGCCGTGCGCACCGCCACGCCGGTGACGCCGGCGCCGTTGACCACCGCGGCGCCTTGATGCCCCTCGGGATGCCCGTCGGGGAGGGCGGCGCGGGGCTCCAGCGGGTCCTGCGGCTGGTAGTAGGGGTAGTGCTCCGGCGGCACGTAGGGCAGGGACGACAGCGGCAGGCGGAAGCCCACGGGCGAGTCCCCCGGCACCAGGAAGGCGGCGCCGCGCCGGAAGTCCCACTTCTCCGAGATCCAGACGCGGTCGGCCTCGCCGCCCTTGCCGGTGGGCAGGCTCGCCAGCGGCAGGACGTAGCCGGCCGCCTCCCCGAGGCCCCGCGCGTAGACCCGCCTGATCCGGGCGTCGAACTCCACCGAGCCCGACTTGGCGTCGGCCGGCGTGACGTTGACCGGCAGCTCCGCGGTCTTCCGCTCCCAGAGCTCCCCGTCCTCGAAGGCCGGGAAGACGTAGTCGGCGAGGCCGAGGCGGCGGGCCAGCGCGTCGGCGAGCGCCCCGGCCTGCGCGATGGTGGCGTGCCCCGCCTCCCCGGCGGCCACCTCCGGCGCGAACAGGTCCGGGTCGCGCCAGATCGGCTTGCCGTCCTTGCGCCAGTAGAGCGCGAAGGCCCAGCGGGGCAGGCTCTCGCCGGGATACCACTTGCCCTGGCCGTAATGGAGCAGCCCCCCCGGGCCGAACCGGTCGCGCAGGCGCCGGATCAGCTGGTCGGCGAGCCCGCGCTTGGTCGGGCCGACGGCCGCGATGTTCCACTCGGGCGATTCGAAATCGTCCACCGACACGAAGGTCGGCTCGCCGCCCATGGTCAGCCGCACGTCCTGCGCGGTGAGGTCGGCGTCGACCCGCTCGCCCAGCGCGTCCATGGCGGCCCAGACGTCCTCTGAGAACGGCTTGGTGATCCGCGGCGTCTCGGCGACGCGGGTGATCGTCATCGCGAAGTCGAACTTGGTCTCGGCCGGCTCCATCGCCCCCGAGATCGGCGCGGCGGAGTGGTAGTGCGGCGTCGCGGCGAGCGGGATGTGGCCCTCGCCGGTGAGCAGGCCCGACGTGGCGTCCATGCCGACCCAGCCGGCGCCCGGCAGGTAGACCTCGGCCCAGGCGTGCAGGTCGGTGAAGTCCGCCGACGCGCCGGTCGGCCCGTCGACCGCGGTCGTGTCGGGCACGAGCTGGATCAGGTAGCCGGAGACGAACCGGGCGGCGAGGCCGATCCGGCGCAGCACCTGCACGAGCAGCCACGCCGAGTCGCGGCAGGAGCCGCTCTTCAGCCGCAGGGTCTCGGCGGGGGTCTGGACGCCCGGCTCCATGCGGACGCCGTAGGCGGTCTCCCGGGCGATCAGGCCGTTCAGCGCCACCAGGAACTGGACCGTGTTCGGCTCCTCCGGGAGACGGGCCAGCAGCGCCTCCATCTCGGGGCAATCCGCGTCGACCGGCGTGCGGTACGGGGCCAGCTCCCCGGCGAGGGCGGGGTCGTACGCGAAGGGCCGGACCTGGGCGTAATCCTCCACGAAGAAGTCGAACGGGTTGATCACCGCCATGTCGGCGGTGAGGTCGACCTCGATCCTCAGCTCGTCGGTCTTCTCGGGGAAGACCAGGCGGGCGAGCCAGTTGCCGCTCGGATCCTGCTGCCAGTTCAGGAAATGGTTGGCGGGCGTGACCGTGAGCGCGTAGGCCGGGACCTTGGTGCGGGCGTGGGGGGCCGGGCGCAGGCGGATCACCTGGGGGCCCAGGCTGATCGGCCGGTCGTAGCGGTAATGCGTGACGTGGTGCAGGGCGGCTCTGATCGACACGATGGCTCCGTCGGAAGGATCGAACGCGGTCGCGCTGCCGGTCCCTGGCGCCGGCGCCCACCGCACGGTTATGCGACACGGATCGCGCAACAAGCAATTTCCGTGCGTCGCCCAGGTGCCCGGGCCGCTGGCAGGAACTTTGCCGCCCGGCCCCGCTTGACCGGCAGGTGGGCCGGCCGCCGGCCCGGGACCGCGCGATGAAGATCTTCCAGTGCCAGGCCTGCGACCAGCCGGTCACCTTCGAGGCGACCGCCTGCGAGAGCTGCGCCCGGCCGCTGGGCTACGCCTGCGCGGTCCACGAGGTCTCGGCGCTGGAGCCGCAGGGGCTCTCGGTCCACCCGCTGATGGGCGGGGCGCAGGTCTTCCACGCCTACGCGGATCCCGGCCGGCGCTACCGGCTGTGCAACAACGCCCTCGCGCAGGCCTGCAACTGGCTGGTGCCGGAGGACAGCCCCGACATCTACTGCACCGCCTGCCGCCACAACCGCGTGGTGCCGGACCTGTCGCAGCCCTGGAATCTCGCCCGCTGGCGTCAGATCGAGGCGGCCAAGCACCGGCTGTTCTACTCGCTGCTGCGCCTGGAACTGCCGCTCGCCACCCGCGCCCAGTACACGGACGGGCTGGCCTTCGACTTCCTGGTCGACCCGTCCGAGAGCGTCTCCGGCGGGCCGCCGGTGCTGACGGGCCACATCAACGGCCTGATCACCATGAACATCGCCGAGGCCGACGACGTCGAGCGGGAGCGCCGCCGGATCCTGTTCGGCGAGCATTACCGCACGCTGCTCGGCCATTTCCGGCACGAGATCGGGCATTACTTCTGGTACCTGCTGGTGCTGAACAGCCCCGACTGGGACGCGTTCCGGGCGCTGTTCGGCGACGAGCGCCGCGACTACGTCCAGGCGCTGCAGGACCACTACGCGAGGGGCGCCCCCGCCGACTGGGACGAGGCCTACGTCTCGGCCTACGCCACGGCCCATCCGTGGGAGGATTTCGCCGAGACCTTCGCGCATTACCTGCACATCGTCGACACGGTGGAGACCGCCTCGACCTTCGAGCTGCACGTGCGCCCGCGCCTGCGCCAGCGGGGGCCTTCCGGGCCCCAGGCGCCGACCGTGATCGACTTCGACCCGTACAACACGGCCGACCTCGACCGGCTGATCGCCGCGTGGCTGCCGCTCACCTACGCGATCAACTCGCTGTCCCACAGCATGGGCCAGCCGGCACTCTACCCGTTCAAGCTGACACCCGCGGTGATCGCCAAGCTCGCCTTCGTGCACGAGCGGATCTACGCCTCCCGCACCGGCACCCTGCCGGATGCCGGCGCGGCGGGAGCCGAGATGCTCCGCGCGGTGATCCTGGGCCTGCGCCAGAAGGTGGCGGCGCCGACGGCGTGAGGGTGGCGGTCGCGGCAGGCACGCCGTCTCTGCGAGCGGCGCGACGCGATGACGGTCGGAGGGGCGCCTCACGCCCCCCCGTGCCGCTCCGCGAAGGCGCGGAACGCCGCGAGCGTCTCGGCGCTGACGTGGTGCTCGATCCCCTCGGCGTCCCGCCGCGCGGTCTCGGGGCTCACCCCCAGCGCGCACAGGAAGCGCTCGACGATGCGGTGGCGCTCCCGGGCCTGGGCGGCGAGCCGGCGGCCGGCCTCGGTCAGGAACACGCCGCGATAGGGCCGCTGCTGGACGAACCCGTCCTCGCACAGGCGCTTCAGCATCTTGGCGACGGTCGGCTGCGCCACGCCGAGCCGGGCCGCGATGTCCACCTGCCGCGCCTCGCCGCCGTCGCCGATCAGGTCGTCGATCAGCTCGACGTAATCCTCCACGAGTTCCGAGCGCCGGGCCTCGCGGGCCTGGCGGAAGCTCTCCACGTGGCGCTCGGGATCGACCAGCGCGGTCTCGGGCGAGCCCGGCTCGGACGGTTCCTGCATCGGCTCTCCCCCACCGCGGTCCGCGCGGGCCGCCCCGACCCCTGTCTAGCAAACACCGCCACCTCGAGGGGAGTCCCGCGGGGCCGATACCGGCGGCCGCTGCCAGCCCCTTGAATCTAACCCCTTGAATCCAACCCCTTGAATCCTGGCCGCGAACCCTGAATATAGCCTCCGCTATATCTTTGAGGAGAGGGTTCGAGCATGGTGGCGCCGAACGCCGCGACGGCCCCCGGGCGCGCCGCGCCCGGGGCGATGAGCCGGCGGACCGAGGGCGCGATCCGCGACGTCCTCGACGGCCGTCCCGGCGGCCGCGCCCGGTTCCTGCTGTTCGCCGGCCCCGCCGTGACGGCGTCGATCGCCTACATGGACCCCGGCAATTTCGCGACCAACATCCAGGCCGGCGCCCGCTACGGCTACGGCCTACTCTGGGTGGTGCTGCTCGCGAACCTGACGGCGATGCTGTTCCAGGCCCTGTCGGCCAAGCTCGGCATCGTCACGGGCAAGAACCTCGCCGAGCACTGCCGGGACGCGACGACGCGGCCGGTGCGCCTCGCCCTGTGGGGCATCAGCGAGGTCGCCGCCATGGCGACCGACCTCGCGGAGTTCCTCGGCGGCGCGATCGGCCTGTCGCTGCTCACCGGCATGCCGCTCATGGCCGGCATGGCGATCACCGCGGTGGTCACCTACGCGATCCTGCTCCTGGAGCACGAGGGCTTCCGGCCGCTGGAGATCGCCATCGGCGCGATGGTCGGCACGATCGGCCTCTGCTACGCGGTCGAGCTCCTGATCGCGCCCGTGGCCTGGGGCGAGGCCGCCAAGGGCCTCGTCACCCCGCGGATCCCGGACGCGCAGGCGCTCACCATCGCGGTCGGGATCATCGGCGCCACCGTGATGCCGCACGCGCTGTTCCTGCATTCGGGCCTGACTCAGGGCCGGGGCAATCCCCGCACCGAGGCCGACCGGCGCCTGCTGGTCCGCTACTCGAACCGCGAGGTGGTGGTGGCGCTGCTGCTGGCGGGCCTCGTCAACATGGCGATGGTGATCATGGCGGCGGCCGCCTTCCACGTCGGCCACAGCGAGGTGGCGGAGATCGGCGAGGCCTACCGCACCCTGACGCCGCTCCTCGGGCCCGCCGCGGGGGCGGCCTTCCTGGTGTCGCTGCTCGCCTCCGGGATCTCCTCCTCGGTGGTGGGCACGCTCGCCGGGCAATTGGTGATGCAGGGCTTCACCGGCTGGCGCATCCCGCTCCTCGTCCGCCGGCTCGTGACCATGCTGCCGGCCTTCGCGGTGGTGGCGATCGGCGTCGACCCGACGCAGGCGCTGGTCCTGTCGCAGGTGGTGCTGTCGCTCGCCCTGCCGGTGCCGATGGTGGCCCTGGTGGTGTTCACCCGGCGCCGCAGCGTGATGGGGCCCTTCGCCAACGGGCCCGTCACCCAGGCCGCGGCCGTGGCGGGGGCCGCCCTGGTGCTCGCCCTCAACATGGTGCTGCTGGCGGTCGCCTTCGGGGTGCCGGTACCGGGGCTGGAGTGAGAGCCCCGCCGGCAGCCCTGACGACAGCCCCGGCGGCAGCCCCACTCAGGTCGCCCGCACCACCACCTCCACGAGGTTGGCGCCCCCCGAGCGGATCCCGGCCTCGATCGCCGGGGCGATGTCGGCGGCCCGGGTCACCCGCCGGGCGGGCACGCCCATCGAGGCGGCCAGCGCCGGGAAGTCGATCCGCGGGTCGGTGAGGTCCATGGCGATGAAGCGGTTGGCGCGCACCGAGGCGTAGTGCGCCTGGCCCTTCATGAAGGTCTTGAGGATGTTGTACTCGGCGTTGTTGATCACCACGAAGGTGACCGGCAGTTTTTCGTGCGCGGCGGTCCACAAAGCTTGCGGCGAGTACATCGCGGCCCCGTCCCCCACCACGCAGACCACGGGCGCGCGGTCGAGGCCTAAGGAAAACCCCACCGCGGCCGGCATGCCCCAGCCGAGCACGCCGCCGCGCATCGCCGCGTACTGGTGCGCCGAGGGGCTGTCGAGGAAGGTGCGCAGGTGGGTGAGCGTCGCGGGCGCCTCGTCCACGATGGTGGTCTCGGCCCCGACCGCGCGGGCCACCTCCCGGGCGGCGACCAGCGGCGCGATCACCGGATCCTCGAAGGCCGCGTCGGCGGCTGCGGCGAGCCTCGCCCGGCGCTCGGCCCGGGCGGTCACGGCCTGGGCGCGCAGCCGCTCGAAGGCGTCGGCCCGGTCAGCGAGGCGGGGCGCGAGGAGCGGCAACAGGGCGTCCAGCGAGGCGCGGATGTCGCCGACCGTCGACAGGCAGGTGGCGTAGGTCCGCCCGAGGTCGCGCACGTCCGCCGAGAGCTGGAACACCTGCACCCCCGGCGGCACCGCCGAGACCTCCGAGTAGAGGACGGTGATCAGCGACTTGCCGCCCAGCGCGAACACCGCGTCGTAGCGCCCGAGGATGTCGGCGATGGCGTCCGCCCGGGTCGGCAGGTTCCCGGCCCAGAGCGGGTGCGCGGTCGGGAACGGGATGTGGGCCGGCCAGGACGAGCCGTAGACCGGCGCCGCCAGCAGGTCGGCGAGCGCCACCATCTGCGCCGAGGCGTCCGAGGCATCGATCTCGTCGCCCGCGATCAGGGCGAGGCGGCCCGGCGCGATGGCGGCGAGCTTCTCCGCCAGCCGGTCGAGGGAGCCCGCCACCGCCCGCTGGTCGATGGTCGAGGTCTCGCCCGCGGGGACCGCGCTCATCGCCTCCATCACGTCCATGGGCAGCGACAGGAAGACCGGCCCGGAGGGGGCGGCGCCCGCGTCGTGGAAGGCCCGGCGCAGCAGGATCGGGATCTGGTCGGGGCTCGTCACCTCGCGGGCCCACTTCATCACCGGGTCGGCGATGGCGACGAGGTCGCCCATCAGCAGCGGGTCGGTCAGGGCGTGGCGGAGATCCTGCTGCCCGGCGGTGACCACCAGCGGCGTGCCGGAGACCTGGGAATTCACCAGCCCGCCCATGGCGTGGCCGAGGCCGCCCGCCGTGTGCAGGTTGAGGAAGGCGGGCCGGCGGGCGCCCTGCGCGTAGCCGTCCGCCATCGCCACGGCGGTCGCCTCCTGCAGGGCGAGAATGTAGGCGATGTCCGGCGCCTCGGTGAGCGCGTCGATGAGCGGCAACTCGGTGGTGCCGGGATTGCCGAAGATGTAGCGCACGCCCTCCGAGCGCAGCACCTCCACCAGGAGGTCGGCGCCCCGGCGGCGGCCGGCGGTCTCCACGGTCTCGATCGGCATGCCCTGTCCTCTCCGACGGAATCAGCCGGAGGCTACCCCATGGGCGGACCGGGGCAATGCCGGCACCGCCCCGCGCCGCCCCGCGCCGGGCGGCAACTGACCGGCAACCGATCGGCAGCCTTTTCGGCGTAGCCTCCGGCCGGGACGCGCCCGCGCCCCCGGGCGCAGGCCCGCCGATCCACGCCACCGACCAGGACGACACATCATGCGGATCGCGGCGCCCCTCGCGCTCCTCGCCACCCTGGTGGCTCCCCCGATAGCCCTCCTGGGCCTCGCCGCGGACGCGCGGGCGCAGGGGCTCGAGCGCGGGGCCCAGGAGGGCGCCTCGCGCGGCGAGGAGATGGCGGGTCCCCTCGGGGCGATCGTCGGCGGCGCGATCGGTGCGGCCGTGGGCACGGCCAACGGCATCCTCGGCGTCGACCGGCGGGAGCGGTTCCGAATCTACGCCCGCGGCGAGCGCCGCCCCTCCATCGCGCTCGCGGGACCCGTGCGGGTCGGCACGGTGCTCCCGGAGGACGGCATCGTGTACTACGATGTCCCGCGGGAGTTCGCCCTGCCGGATTACAGCTACACGATCGTCAACGACCACCCGGTCCTCGTCGACCCGCGGTCGCGCCGGATCGTGGAGGTGATCGACTGACGGCCCGGGCGGCCGGCCGGGGATCCGGCGCGAGGGAGAGGGCGAGCCGATGCCGAGAAGGATGGGGATCCGGGCGGTGCTCCCGTCGGCGCTCCCGGTGACGGGCCTGGTGACGGGATGAGCGTGCGCGACGCCGCGGATGCCGGACGGCGGCACTGGTTCTACGATAGCCGGATCCTGGTCTGCACGTTCTGCCTGCTCGCGGTCATGGTCATCTTCTGGCAGGTGAGCCGGTTCGAGGGTTTCCAGCCGATCTTCACCTGCGCGCGCAATCAGGACGTCGATCGCGACCTGCTCTCCGTCGGGATGCGCGCCTGCATGGGCGACGCGCCCTCGCAGGCCGCCCAGGCGCGCTGCATGCACGTCGTCTACCTGCTGGCCTGCACGGACGAGCGGTGGCGCTGACGCCGCCGCGCGCGGCGGGCGGCCCAGCGGCCCCGGTGCGAGGCTGAGCGGCGGGGACGCCGCGGCCCGTCCGCGGCGAGGCGGATCGTGTCCGCGCGGATCGCGCGGTTCCGGGGCGGGTTCCGCTCAGGCGCGCAGCTCCGCCACGAAGGCCCGGATGAACGGCGGCAACCCGTCGAGGTCGCGCAGGCACAGGGTCAGGTCGCGCCGCGCCCAGGCGTCGGCGAGGGGCACCACCGCGAGGGCGAGGCCCTGCGCGGCGCGGGCGGCGGCGCTCTCGGGCAGGATCGCCAGCCCGACCCGCGCCTCGACGAGACGGCAGACGGCGTCGAAGTCCCGGAGCTGGACGCGCAGGCGCATCGGTCGCCCCTCGCGCACCGCCTGGGCGACGAGGAAGCGGCTGATGGCGCTGCGCCGGTCGAGGCCGACGAGGTCGTGGCCGAGCACCTCGGCGAACGGGATCGTCCCGCGCGCGGCCAGGGGATGGTCCCGGGCCGCCACCAGCACGAACCGGTCCTCCCGGAACGGGAAGGTCTGCAGCGAGCCGGTATCCACCGTGCCGGACAGGATGCCGAGATCGGCCGCCCCCTCGGCCACCAGCCCGACGATCTCCTCGGAGGTGCGCTCGTCGATCTCGACGCCGATCCCGGGGTGATCGGCCAGGAAGGCCGAGAGCGCCTCCGGCAGGAACTCGGTGAGCGCGTTGGTGTTGGCCAGCACCCGGATCTGCCCGAAGGCGCTCCCCGAGAAGGCCGCCATCTCCTCGCGCAGGCGCTCCACCCCGGCCAGGACCTCCCGGGCATGGACGAGGAGCGCGCGCCCGGCCGGGGTCGGGCTGACGCCCTGCCGGCCCCGGGTCAGCAGGGCGGCGCCCAGGGAGTCCTCCATCAGCCGGATCCGCGTCGAGGCGGCCGCCAGGGCGAGGTTCGCCCGCGCGGCTCCGTGGGTGATCGAGCCGGCCTCGACCACGTGCCGGAACAGGCCGAGATCGACGAGATCGAACCGCATCATCGCGAGGGCGCCTCCCGCCGCGCCGGCCGGCCGGCGCGCGCCGGGCCGCCTGGGACCCGTCCCGGTCCCCGTCTCCGTCGGGGGGCCGCGCGGCCGCGTCAACCCTTCGTCTCGAAGCAGGGCCGCGGCGATCCCCGTTACAGACGCGCCGATCCTTCAGGCGCCCCGGAGCGGGCGAGGACGGCTCTCCGCCCGTCAATCGCCGCGGCCTCACCTGTCTCCGACAGACGAGGACAGGAATTCACGCGCACTACGCCTCTGATTAAAATAAATCTCCGCAATATAGCCGAGAGCGACGATTTACCGCCCGTTAATGGCGCGTCATTCAATGCTGCTCGACAGTCTCTCGAGGCGTCGCGGCGATGGTTCCTGTGTCGACATACCCGGTCCGGCGGCCGCCCCGGGACCGCCTGCGCCGGCCCGGGAGCCGCTGATGGACGCGCTCCTCGTCGACGACAGCGCCACGATGCGGATGCGCCTGCGCCTCCTGCTGGAGGCCAAGCCCGACGTGTCCGTCACCGATCACGGCGACCCGGTCGCCGCCATGGTCGAGGCGCGGACGCGGGCCTTCGACCTCGTCCTGGTCGACTGCCACATGCCCGACATCGACGGGATCGCCTTCATCCGGCAGATGCGGACCATCCCGCACTACGCGCAGGTGCCCATCGTGATGGTCACCAGCGACATCTCGGACGCGGTGCGGCTCGCCGCCCTGGAGGCCGGGGCGACCGATTTCCTCGACAAGTCCATGCAGGGCGTCGAGCTGACCGTCCGCCTGCGCAACATGATCCGGCTCGCCCGGGCGGTGCGGCGGCTGGCCGAGCAGGCCGCCTGGCTCGACGGCGAGGTGGAGGCCGCCCTGCGCCACATGCGCGAGCGCGAGGAGGAGATCATCTTCCGGCTCGCGCTGGCGGTCGAGTACCGCGACAACGACACCGGCGACCACACGTGGCGGGTGGCCCGCTACAGCCAGATCGTGGCCGAGGGGCTCGGGCTGGCGCCGGAGACCTGCCGCAACCTCTACCTCGCGGCGCCGCTGCACGATGTCGGCAAGGTCGGCATCCCGGACGCCGTCCTGCTGAAGCCCGGCCGGCTCGACCGGGACGAGTTCGACCTCGTCAAGACGCACCCGGCGATCGGCCGGCGCATCCTGGGCGGGAGCGCCTCCGAGCTGATCCGGCTGGCCGCGGAGATCGCCGAGTTCCACCACGAGCGGTGGGACGGCGGCGGCTACCCGCACGGGCTCGCCGGCGCCGCCATCCCCCTCTCGGCCCGGATCGTCGCGGTGGCGGACGTGTTCGACGCCCTGACCACGGCGCGGCCCTACAAGGACGCGATGCCCTTCGAGGCGGCTCTGGACTGCGTCCGCGCCGAGAGCGGCCGGCATTTCGACCCGGACTGCGTGGCGGCGTTCTGCGCGCGCTTCCCGGACATCCGCGTCGCCGGCGGGCGGAACCGGGCGGGCATGCGGCCGAGCGCCGGGCCGGTCACGGAACCCTGGGCCCGGGTCCCGACCCTGTTGCGCGAGGTCGCGCCCGCGGCGCCCGGCCCGGCGGAGTGGCGCGCCGACACCCTCGACAGGATCCTGGAGCCGTCATCGGCCCTGTCGGCGAACCCGGAGGCGTTTGCGCCGTTGATCCCCGACCCGCACGGATCACGGACGGAGCCGGACCATGACCCCGACCTGGAAGACGCTGCCGGAGATCGCCCTGGCGCACGGGATCTCCCTGGAGGATGCCCAGCGCCTCGTGGACGGGGCGAACTGCCCGAAGGTCTTCCGCGCGGACGGCACCGTCTACCTCATCTGAGCCCGTCCCATCCGGGTGCGTCCCATGCGGGTGCATCCCATGCGGGCGCCTCCCGCGAGGCCGTCTCGGGCGGATGACGCGCGGCCCGGCGGGCCCTAACCTGCCGGCATGCGCATCGTCCACACGCCCGATTCGAGCCGGCACGATCCCGAACGCTACATGCGGCGCGGCGCGCCGATCCCGCATCCCGAGCAGGCGGCCCGCTACGCGATCCTGCGGGACGCGGCCGTCCGGGGCGGCCACGACCTCGCCGAGCCGGCCGATCACGGCCTCGACCCGATCCGGGCGGTGCACGATCCCGACTACGTGGCGTTCCTGGCCGAGGCCTGGTCGCGCCGGGACGCGATTCCCGGCATCGGCGACGAGATCCTGACCGGGGCCTTCGCCCGGCCGCAGATGCACCGGAAGCCCGCCGGCCTCCTCGGGCGCCTGGGCCTGTACACCGCCGACACCTCGACGCCGATCCGCGCCGGCACCTGGGCGGCGGTCTACGGGTCGGCGCAGTGCGCGGTCGCGGCCGCCGACGCGGCGCTGGCGGCGGGGCACGCCTACGCCCTGTGCCGCCCGCCCGGCCACCACGCCTACGCGGATTCCGCCGGCGGCTTCTGCTTCCTCAACAACAGCGCCATCGCGGCCGAGCGGATGCGCGCCGCGACCGGCGGCCCGGTGGCGATCCTCGACATCGACGTCCATCACGGCAACGGCACGCAGGGGATCTTCTACGCCCGCGCCGACGTGCTGACCGTCTCGGTCCACGCCGACCCGTCCGATTACTTCCCGTTCTTCGCCGGCTACGCCGACGAGACCGGCGCCGGGGCGGGGGCGGGGTTCAACCGCAACCTGCCGCTGCCGCCGGGCTCGGGGGACGCGCCCTGGCTCGAGGCCGTCGAGGCGGGCCTCGCGGCGATCGCCGCGCACCGGCCCCGGGCGCTCGTGGTGGCGCTCGGCCTCGACGCCGCCGCGGACGACCCGATCGGCGCCCTCGCGGTCTCCCGGGCGGGCTTCGTCGGGGCGGCGGAGCGGATCGCCCGGGCCGGGCTGCCCACGGCGCTGGTCCAGGAGGGCGGCTACCTCTGCGCGGCCCTGCCGGACAACCTCGCGGCCTTCCTCGCCGCCTTCGACGCCGCGCGCTAGGCCGAACGCCGCGGGCGCGCAGTGCAAGGTGCGCAGTGAAGGTGCGCAGTGAAGACGTGATGCGATCGTGATCGCCGGCGCGCCGGACCGGCCGCCCGGATGTGGTCGACCCGATGCCACAACCGACCTATCAGGACGGGGCGGGCGCCGCCGACGCGTCCCGGGCGGGAGGAACGGGCGATGGACGCGGGCGACGTGGGCATGCGCGAGGCGGCCGGCGCTCCGTGGCACGCGGGTCTCACCCGGCGCCACTGGCGGATCCTGTGGGGCAGCTACCTCGGCTGGATCTTCGACGGCTACGAGGCGGTGGCCCTGGTCTACGCCCTGCGCCCGGCTCTGGCCTCGATCCTCACCCCCGAGCAGGCCCAGGCGCCGGCCTTCTACGTGGGCCTCGCCATCGGCATCACCCTGCTCGGCTGGGGGATCGGCGGCCTGATGGGCGGGATCGCGGCCGACTATATCGGCCGCAAGCGCATGATGATGGTGTCGATCCTGGGCTACGCGCTGTTCACGGGGCTCACCGCCTTCGCGGAGAGCTTCACGCAGCTCGCCGTCTTGCGCTTCATCACCGGGCTCGCCATCGGCTCGGAATGGTCCACCGGCATCGCCCTCGTGGCCGAGACCTGGCCGAACCGGGCCCGCCCGAAGGGCTGCGGCTTCCTGCAATCGGGCTTCGGCGGCGGCGCGGTGCTCGCCGCCATCGTGTGGGCCGTGCTCGCCGCCACCGAGCCCCTGGGGGCGGAATCCTGGCGGATCCTGTTCGCGCTGGGCGCGCTGCCGGCCTTCGTGTGCCTGTACCTGCGCCGGGCGCTGGAGGAATCCGAGCAGTGGATGCGGGCGCTCAAGGCGCAGCGCTGGGCGGCCACCGCGGAGGACGCGGAGAAAGCGGACCGCGCCCCGCGGCGCGCACGGCGCCCGTTCTCCCTGACGGAGATCTTCCGCGAGCCCGAGAGCCGGCGGCGGGTCCTGCTCGCCACGCTCCTGTCCTTCGCCACCACGGTGGGCTGGTGGGCGGTCTCGTCCTGGCTGCCGGCCTACACGGAGGGGCTCGCCAAGGCCGCGGGCGCACCGGCCAATGTCTGGGGCCCGCGCATGGGCATCGTCTACAATATCGGGGCGATCGCCGCCTACGTGATCTCGGGCTTCGTGGCCGACGCGATCGGGCGCCGCGCCTTCCTGCTCGTGACCTATGCCGGCTGCATCGCCACGTCGCTCGCCTGCTACCTCTGGACCGGCGGGCTCGTGCCGTTCATGGCGCTCGCCTTCCTGAACGGGTTCTTCACCCTGGGCTTCGCCTTCTCGTGGATGGCGATCTACCTCGCGGAGCTGTTCACCCCGGCGGTCCGGGCGACGGCGTCGAGCGCGGTCTTCAACGGCGCACGGCTGATCGCCTGGATCTTCCCGATCCTGGCCGGGCAGATCGTGACCGCCTTCGGGGGCGTCGCCGCGGCGGCGCTGACCCTGTCGAGCGTCTACGTGATCGGCCTCGTGGTGCCGTGGTTCATGCCGGAGACGCGGGGCCGGCCGCTGCCGGAATAGGTCGGTCCGGCCCCCGCCCCGTCGGGGCGGGGGCCGGTCCTAGTCTTGGTCCTAGTCCTAGTCCTCGTCGTCCTCGTCCTGGTGCCGGCCCTTGAGCTTGGCGAAGACCGAATCGGCGTCGAGCCGCTCCTCGCGACCGCCGTGATCGTCCTCGTGCTCCCGCTCGTCGGCGTCGCGGGCCGTGGAGACCTCAGTCGGCAGCAGCGAGGCGCCGGACTCGGCCGCCACCGCGGCCGGGCGATCGGCCGCCGCGCGCTGGACTTCGAAATCGAGGTTGATCTGCGTGGTCAGGCCGAGGGTGACCGGGTCCATCGGCTGGAGCGAGCCCGAGTTCCAGTGGGTGCGCTCGCGGATCTGCTGGATCGTCGACTTGGTGGTGCCCACGAGCCGGATGATCTGCGAATCCTTCAGCTCGGGGTGGTTGCGCAGCAGCCACAGGATGGCGTTCGGCCGATCCTGCCGGCGGGAGAGGGGGGTGTAGCGCGGGCCCTTGGTGGTGCGCTTCACCTCCGGAAGCTTCACCTTCGAGACGGCGGGCTTCAGCTTGTAGTGCGGCGCCTTCTGGGCCTTCTCGATCTCGTCGCGGGTGAGCTGGCCGGTGGAGACCGGGTCGAGCCCCTTGATGCCGGCCGCGACCTCGCCGTCGGCGATGCCCTTCACCTCAAGCGGGTGCAGCTTGCAGAAATCGGCGATCTGCTCGAAGGCGAGCGAGGTGTTCTCGACCAGCCAGACGGCGGTCGCCTTCGGCATCAGCGGACCCTGGGACATGCTTCTCGTGCTCCGGCCTGGCGGGACGGGGGCCGGGCATCGGGCCGCGGGCTCCGGATGACCGATCCGGATGTCCCGTCTCACGCTGTCGAATGGGGATGACGCACTATAGGCCCGGGCGGGGAGGGGCGCAATCGCGGGCTCGAGGCGCCGACGCGGATTCTCCGGGTCCCGGAGATAAGGCTAAGCTTGTGCCGTGAGCCTGACCGACTCACCCGCGAAGGCCGCGCGCGGCCGGTTGCGGCCGGGAGTGCAGAGGATGGTCATCTCTCTGGCATGGTCCAGAAAAGCGAATGGCGAGTGGAGATTGACGCTCCGCCTCGCCATTCCTCTCTGGCCTCGGCAACACCTGAAACGCTGAATGCCAGGGACCGGCGGTAGCCGCCGTCGGTCCCACTCCCGAAGATAACGCAGCCCTTGCCGCGCAACAACGTTCCGGTCCGCCCCTCAGCGCGGGCGCACCCCGTCGAGGAACAGCCGCACCGCCGCCTGCCGCCGCCGCTCCTGCGCTTCCGGGTCGGTGGCGATGCCGTAGAGGGTCGCCTGGGACGACCGGCCGAGGACGAGGCTGAGGAACAGGTCGGCCGCGATCTCCGGATCCGCCACGGCGATCCGCCCGCGCCGCGCGAAGGCGTCGAGCAGCTGCGCCACCGCGCGCACGCCGCGCAGCCAGCCCTCCTCGTGGGCGAGGCGGGCGAGCTCGGGGAACTGCAGCGCCTGGGCCACGAGGTTGCGCTTGAGCATCGCCGCGCCCGGCGACTGCCCGTGGGCCAGCAGGGTGCGGCTGAGATCCTCCAGGGCGGTCTCGACGTCGTCGCTCCCACCCTGCGCGGCCTGGGCCTCGGCGGCCGCCGAGAGCGGTGCCAGCCACGCGGCGATCCGCTCGCGCAGGACCGCCTCGAACAGGGCCCGCTTGTCGCGGTAGCGCGCGTAGACCGTCGGCTTGCTCATGCCGGCGGCCTCGGCCACCGCGTCGATGGAGGTGGCGTCGAAGCCGCGCTCCAGGAACAGGGTCGTCGCCACCGCGATCAGGTGCGCCTCGCGCCGGGCCGCCTCCGCCCGGGTCGGCCGCCCGCCGCGCCGCGGGCCCGCCTCCGCCCGCTCGATCTCCGTGACCGTCACCCCACGATCCTCCTTGCCCACCGGCGCCGTTCGTCCTATCAAAACGATACCGTACCGTTTTGATTCTGGCCAGACCCGATGGACGCACGTCGCAGCGACAGCTTCAAGAGCACCGACCCGGTCGCGGGTGCCCCGCTCACGACCCCGGTCACCGCGCCGGCCACCGCGGCGGTCACGACCCCGGCCCCGAGCACCAACCCGGCGCCGCGCCGCCGCCGGGCGCGGGTCGTGCTGCCGCTCCTCGGCGCGCTCGCGCTCGGCGGGGCCGGGACCTACGGCTGGCACTGGTGGAGCGTCGGGCGCTTCCTCGAGGTCACGGACGACGCCTATCTCCAGTCTGACAAGGTCACGGTGGCGCCGCGCATCGCCGGCACCGTCGCCGAGGTGCTGGTCGGCGACAACCAGCCGGTGAAGGCCGGGGACGTCATCGCCCGCCTGGACGACCGGTCCTACTGGGTCCAGCTCAAGCAGGCCGAGGCCGAGGTCGAGAAGGACCGGGCGCAGATCCTGGGCGTCGCCTCGGCGATCGTCCAGCAGCGGGCGCAGGTCGCCTCGTCGCGGGCCGACCTCGCCAACGCCGAGGCCGCCCTCACCTTCGCGCAGCAGGAATACACCCGCTACCAGAACCTGCTGCAGACCGGGTCCGGCACGGTGCAGCGCCAGCAGCAGGCGGAGTCCGACCTCCGCCAGCGCCACGCCGCCCGCGACAAGGCCGCCGCCTCGCTCGACGCCGCGCAGAAGCAGATCGACAGCCTGCAGGCGCTCGAGGCCAGCACCCGCGCGAGCCTGGAGGGCGCGCAGGCCAAGGTCGAGGGCGTGAGGCTCGACCTGAGCTACACCACCATCCTGGCGCCGATCGACGGCGTGGCCGGCGACCGGGCGCTGCGGATCGGGCAGGTCGTCTCGGCCGGCACCGGGCTCCTGACCCTCGTGCCGATGGGCCGCGACATCTACCTCGTGGCGAACTTCAAGGAGACCCAGACCGGCCGCATGGTCGAGGGCCAGCGCGTCACCTTCACGGTCGACGCCTTCGGCGACCACGCGTTCCGGGGCCGGATCGAGAGCTTCTCCCCGGGCACCGGCTCGCAATTCGCGCTGTTGCCGCCGGAGAACGCCACCGGCAACTTCACCAAGGTGGTGCAGCGCGTGCCGGTGCGCGTCGCCCTCGACCCGTCGGATCCGCTCATCGCCCGCCTGCGCCCGGGCCTGTCGGTGGAGGCCACGGTCCACACCCAGGATCCGGTGGAGCCGGTGCGGCCCGCCCGGCCGAAGCCCGCTCCGGCCCTCGTCAGCGAGGCCCTGCCCCGATGAGCCCGGCCCCGACGAGCCCCGTGCCGGCCGTGGCCGCGCCCGAGGCGAAGGCGAGCGCCCGGGACTGGCTCGCCGTGTTCGGCGCGATCCTCGGCGCCTTCACGGCGATCCTCGACATCCAGATCACCAACGCGTCGCTCGCCGACATCCAGGGGGCGCTCGGCGCCTCCACCGAGGAGGGGAGCTGGATCTCCACCGCCTACCTGATGGCCGAGATCATCGTGATCCCGCTCACCGGCTGGCTGTCCTCGGTGATCGGCCTGCGCCGCTACCTCGCGGTGAACACCATGCTGTTCACCGCCTTCTCGCTGGCCTGCGCGCTGTCGACGACCCTGGGCCAGATGATCCTGTTCCGGGCCGGCCAGGGCTTCACCGGCGGCGTGCTCATCCCCACCGCCATCGTGATCGTGCGCACCCGGCTCTCGAAGGCGCAGCAGCCCATCGGCATCGCGCTGTTCGGGCTGACCGCGACCTTCGCGCCCGCGATCGGCCCGACGGTCGGCGGCTGGCTCACCGACAACCTGTCGTGGCACTACATCTTCTACCTGAACCTGATCTTCGGCCCCGTGGCGGCGGCGATCCAGCTCGGCGCCTTCGACAGCGTGCCGGCGCGCTGGGGCGAGCTGCTCAAGGGCGACTGGATCGGCATCGGCCTGATGGCGATCGGCCTGCCGGCCCTGACCTACGTGCTGGAGGAGGGCCAGCGCAAGGACTGGTTCGGCTCGCAGATCATCGTGAACATGTCGCTGCTGGCGGCGGCCGGCATCGCCGGCTTCATCGTCCGCGAGCTCACGACCGAGCGCCCGTTCATCAACCTGCGCGTCCTGGCCAACCGCTCGGTCGGCGGCGCCTGCGTGCTGATGACCGTGCTGGGCGCGGTCTCGTTCGGGTCGATCTACATCATCCCAGTCTACTGCGCGCAGATCCAGGGCTACAACGCCCAGCAGATCGGCTACGTGGTGATGTGGTCGGGCCTGCCGCAGCTCGTCCTCTTCCCGATGATGCCGCTGCTGATGCGGACCTTCGACGCCCGGGTGCTGGTGGTCACCGGCACGCTGTTCTTCATCGCGAGCTGCTGGATCAACGTCGGCCTGACCCACGATGTCGGCGCCGACCAGCTGATCCTGCCGCAGCTGATGCGGGCCATCGGCCAGCCGCTCTTCACCATCCCGCTGTCGCAGCTCTCCACCGTCGGTCTCGCCCCGCGCGACACCGCGGACGCCTCCGCCCTGTCGAACATGATGCGCAACCTCGGCGGCTCGATCGGCATCGCCATGCTGTCGACGATGATCGACAGGCGGGAGCACTTCCACTTCTCGATGCTGGCCGAGGCGATCACCGTCAACGCCACCCGCACCCAGGACCGGCTCGCGGCGCTCGCCGCCGGGATGCACGCCCGCATCGCCGACCCGCTGGCCGCCAAGGGCGTCGCGCTGGGCCAGCTCGCCGCCCAGGTCCGCCGCGAGGCCTACGTGATGGCCTATGCGGACGGGTTCTGGCTGGTGGGCGTGAGCCTCGTGGCGAGCCTCGCCGTGGTGGCCATCCTCAAGAAGCCGCAGCGCGCCGCCGGGCCCGTGGAGGCGCACTGAGCGGCCGGGGTCCTACCGCCCCGGCAGGTTGTGGACGATCGGGAAGAACGTGTCCTTCCAGTCCTTGGGCTCGGTCTTGATGGTCTTCATCGCGTAGAAGTGCCGGGCCTGGAGCATGATGCCGTAGGGCGTGGTGGAGAAGTTCGTCCCGGGCTCCTTCATGATCGCGACCAGGGTCTCGGGGGGCGTCTTCTCGTTGGTGGCCGCGACGTAGTCCTTGGCGGCCTTCAGCGGATCCCGGGCGATCTCGGCATTGGCCTCGTCGATGGCGGCCACGATGGCGGCGGCGAGCTTCGGGTTGCGGTTGTACCAGCCGGTCCGGGCGTAGAAGATCGCGTTGCTCACCGGCTCGCCGACCATCTCGTAGGAATTGAGCACCTTGTGGATCGCCGGGTCCTGCAGCTCGCGCTGCTGGAACGGCGGCAGCGAGAAGTGGCTGTTGACCTCGTTGTGCGGGCTCGCCAGCGCCGCCACGGCGTCGGGATGGCCGAGCTGGACGGTGAGCGGGTCGAGCTTGGTGGCGTTCTCGGGCCCGAACGCCTTCTTGGCGGCGATCTGCAGCAGCACCGCCTGCGACGAGACCTTCACGGAGGGCAGGGCGATCTTGTCCTTGGACGAGAAGTCCTTGAGTTCCTTCACGTCCGGATTGCGGGTGAGCAGCATCATCGGCGTGGTGCCGACCCCGCACAGGCCCTTCACGTCGCCCTTGGTGCGGTCGTTGAGCAGCAGCATGTTGGTCGAGCCGCTGTCGACGATGTCGATGTTGCCCGAGAGCAGCGCGTCGTTGCCGGCCGCGCCGCTCGTCAGGTTGACCCACTCCACCGTGACGTCCCCGAGGCCCGCGGCCTTGGCGTGCTTCTCGATCAGCTTGTGCTGCTCGGCCAGCACCGCGGGCAGGTAGACGAAGCCCGGCTGCCGGCTGATCCGGACCTTGGCATCGTCGGCCCGGGCGGGGGTGGCCAGCGCCAGCCCGGCCAGCAGGAGGACCGATCCCGCTCGCAGGAGCCGGCGGCGGCCCGGCAGCAGCGAGCCCGTCCGAGACGTACGCACCATGACGCTTCTCCCTGTGGCCCGGCACGATCCTGAGCGGCGCCGGGCTTTCGTTGGACGGGGAGTGGACAGGCTCGGGCCGGCGCGCGCAAGGCCGTCTTCACGCTCCGCTAACGCAGAAGCTGCAAAATACCGCACGTTGAAATCATCTTCTTGAAATCATCGCGGGGGCGTGGGTGAAGATCGGGCTCGGAGCGAAGCTCCACACCATCACGGCCACCGCGCTGGTCGGCATCGTCGCGGTCTCGGGCATCGGGCTCGTCAGCCTGAAATCCCAGGTCGAGCAGGACCGGATGGCCAAGACGCGGAACCTCACGGACGTCGCCTACGGGGTCGCGGCCTATTTCGAGGGCGAGGAGCGGGCCGGTCGCCTGTCCCGGGCGGACGCGCAAGGTGCCGCGATCCGGGCCCTCAAGGCCCTGCGCTACGACGACAAGGAGTACTTCTGGGTCAACGACATGCAGCCCCGCATGGTCGCCCACCCGATCAAGCCCGAGCTGGAGGGCAAGGATCTCGCCGCCGTGCAGGATCCCACCGGCAAGCGCCTGTTCGTCGACTTCGTCGAGACGGTGAAGCGGCAGGGCCAGGGCTTCGTCGACTATTACTGGCCGAAACCCGGCGCCGACGCCCCCGTGCCGAAGCTCTCCTACGTGCGCGGCTTCGCCCCCTGGGGCTGGGTGATCGGCACCGGCATCTACGCCGACGACACCGCGGCGATCCTGCGGGACGCGGCCTGGAAGGCGGCGGCCGGCATGCTCGTGGTGGTGGCGCTGATCGGCCTGCTCGCGGCGCTGATCGGCCGGCGGCTGACGCGGCCGCTGCGCGCGCTGAACGGCGCCATGCACCGCCTCGCGGCCGGCGAGACCGCCGTGCCGGTGCCGGCGCGGGAGCGCCGGGACGAGATCGGCGCCATGGCGGGCGCCGTGCAGGTGTTCAAGGACGCGCTGATCGCCAAGGCCGAGACCGACGCCCGCGCCGCCGCCAGCGCCGACGGGGATGCCCGGCGGGCCGCCGCCCTCGACCGTCTGACCCGGTCCTTCGAGACCCGGGCCGGGACCCTGAGCCGCGGACTCGCGACGGCGGCCGCCGACCTCGAGGCGACGGCGCGGACGCTGACCGTCACGGCCGCCCACACCACCGAGCGCACCGGCGCGGTGGCCGCGCAGGCGGCCGGCACCTCCGCCGACGTCCAGACCGCCGCGGCGGCCACCGAGGAGATGTCGGCCTCGGTCCAGGAGATCGCCGGGCAGGTGAACCGCGCCTCGGAGATCGCCGGGCAGGCCGCGATCAGCACCCGCCAGGGCGAGGCGACCGTGCGGGCGCTCGCCGCCGGCACCGAGAAGATCGGCGACGTGGTCGGGCTGATCGCCTCGATCGCCGGCCAGACCAACCTGCTGGCGCTCAACGCCACGATCGAGGCGGCCCGCGCGGGCGCGGCCGGGCGCGGCTTCGCGGTGGTCGCCTCCGAGGTGAAGGCGCTGGCCGAGCAGACCGCCAAGGCGACCGAGGAGATCTCCGGCCAGATCGGCCGGATTCAGGGCGAGACCCGGGACGCGGTCGCGGCGATCGGCGCGGTCGGCCGGACCATCGAGGAGATGCGCGGCATCGCGGTCGGGGTCGCGGCCGCCATGGAGGAGCAGAACGCCGCCATCCAGGAGATCGTCCGCGGCGTGGCGAGCGCCGCCACCGGGGCACAGGGCGTGTCCGAGAACGTCGTCGACCTGCGCCGCGGCGCCGACGAGACCGGCAGCGCCTCCGAGCAGGTGCTGGCGGCCGCCCGCGACCTCACCCGCGGCTCGGACGAGCTCGACCACGCCGTGAAGGCCTTCCTGGCGGAGGTCCAGGCTGCCTGAGGGCGCGGCCTGAGGGTGGCCTGAGGGTGGCCTGAGGGGCGGGGCCCGCGGGCGAGCAGGGCGCGGCGCTCAGCCCGCCGAGAAGCCCCGGACCGCGGCCCGCACCAGCGCGTCGATCATCGGCCGCACGTCGCTGACCCCGAGGGGACCCAGGCTGCCGAGATCGGCGAGGTAGGTCATGCCGTGGACGCTGGACCACAGCGCCCGCGCCATCACGGGGATCGCCGCCTCGCCGAGGCGGCCGCCGTCGCGCAGCACCCCCTCCAGGATCCCGAACAGGGCCGCGATGTCGGCCTGCACCGAGTCCGGCGCCGCCACCGTGCGCCGCTCGAAGATCGCCGCCCAGGCGGCGTGGTGCTCGGCCGCGAAGGCGAGATACGCGTCGGCCAGGCACAGGAGCCGCGCCTCCGTCTCCCGCGACGGACAGGCCGCCAGCGCCCCCGCGAGGGTGTCCCGGAGCCGGCGCATGGTGACGGCGTTCGCCTCCAGCCGCAGCACTTCCAGGCTGTCGAACTGCGTGTAGACCGAGCCGACCGCCGTGCCGGCCCGCTCCGCGACGCCGCGGGCGGTCAGCGCCGCCGCGCCGCCCGTGTTCAGGATCGCCACCGCGGCCGCGATCAGGGCCTGGCGATCGGCCGCCCGATCGCCGGGCTCCTTCCGCGGCCGGCCCCTCACTTTTTTATGAACCTCGTTCATTTTATCTCTTGCGGCCCGGCGCGTCCCGTGTTTACTTGTTTCATGAACGACGTTCAATCAAATCCGGACGCGGTCCGGCCCGTCGTTCCCGCGAGGTGAACCGTGATGAGGACCCTCTCCTTCCTGATGCGCGGCGTGATCGCCGACAACGCCCAGGCGATCCACGACGCCCATGCCGTGACGATCCTGCGCCAGCAGATCCGGGACGCCGCCGGTGCCCTGGCGACCGCCCGGCGGGAACTCGCCGTCGCCATGGCCTACCACGCCGCCGAGGCGCGCGCCCTCGACGCCATCGGCACCCGCATCGACACCCTGTCGGACGGGGCGCGACGGGCGCTCAGCGACGGGCGCGAGGATCTCGGGACCGAGGCGGCGATCCACATCGCCGCCCTGGAGGACGAGCGGGCCGACCGCCGGGCCGCAGCCGAGCGCTTCGCCGCGGAGGTCGAGCGGCTGAAGCGCCTGGTCGCGCAGGGCGGCGAGCGGCTGCGGGACCTCGACCGCGGGCTCCAGACCGCCCGCACCACCGAGGCGCTGCGGCGGGCCGGACTGGAGGGCCGCCGGGTCACGACCCTGTCGGCGGGGGCGCTCGGGGAGGCCGAGCGGACGCTGGCGCGCCTGCGCGAGCGGCAGGCGGCCGAGGCGGACGTCGCCGCCGCGCTGACCGAGCTCGAGGCCGAGGCCGCGGGCGGGATCGAGGCCGATCTCGAGGCGGCGGGCTACGGCCGCCCCCGCACCGACCCGCGGGCCGTGCTCGACCGCCTCAGGGCCGGCGCCTGACCGGCGCCGCACCGCTTCCCCGTCGATCATTCCTCAGGAGACCGCACCATGACACCGCAGATGCCCCATACCGGCGCCTGGAAGACCTTCACGCTGGTCAGCTTCGCCGTCGCCGCCGCCATGCTGACGTTCGGCATCTTCTTCCTGCCCGCCGACATCTGGATCAAGGGCTACCTCGCCATGGCGTCGCTGTTCCTCACGGGCACGACCTTCACCCTGGCCAAGACCCTGCGCGACGAGCACGAGGCGAAGCGGCTGATCAACAAGATCGAGGACGCCGCCACGGAGCGCGTCCTGCGCGAGGTGGTGCCGGGCCGGCTCTGAGGCCCGGCGGGTTCGCGCTCCGACCCGGGCGGCGCGCGTCCCGGGTCGGGGAGGCGCGCGGCGGAGCGCGTCACCTCCCCCGGATCGCTCACGCCGCGGCGTCCAGGAACCCGGCCACGACCCGGGCGAGTTCCGGGGTCCGCAGGTAGCCGTAGGATTTGTGCCGGTTCTCGGCGCCGTCAGGCCTCCGGTAGGCGTTGATCACCGGCACGTCCCGCACCCGCACCCCGGCGGCGTTCGGCGTGTAGAGGGCTGCGAGGTCGTCGCCCACCGTGGCGATGTCCTGGCGGTCCATCAGGTTGGTCCAGGCGGCGAGCGCCGCCGGCACCCGGAGGTCGCCGTGCTCGTCGGCGAGCTTCAGCTTGAGTTCGGCGAGCCCGAGGGGCGCGCCGAGGGTGACGAGGTCGCAGCGGGGCATCGGCGTCCCGTCCGCCTCGGCGGCGCGCAGCACGTCGTAGGCGATCAGGCCGCCCATCGAGTGCGCGGCGATCAGCACGCGGTCCGCCGCGGCCGCCGCCAGGGCGTCGCGCAGGCGCGCCCGCGCCGCCGCCCGGAAATCCGCGTCCTCGTAGTAGCCCCAGAGGTCGTCGAGGCGGTATTCCAAGATCAGGTCGTCCACCGGCGTCAGCCCGGCGGCCTCCTGCAGGTGCGACAGGCCGCGGTAGATCCGGTCGGTGAGGGTCGGCTCGGCGCGGTCGGGCTCTCCCGCCGGGGAGGGGAACGGCCCGAGGCCGTGATCGGGGCGGTAGGGCTCGCGGTTGCGGTCGCCCGCGAGCGGCTGCGGGTAGCGCAGGTCCGCCCAGTAGACGAAGGTGAAGGGCAGGTCGGGCTCCGCGATCCGGAGCCCGAGATTGCGGTCGAGCCCCTCGCGGATCGCGGCGCGCCACCAGGCGGCCTTCTCGTCCCGGGGCGGCTTGTTGGCGAGCCCGTGGATGCCGATGATGTGCGCCCGACCCAGTGTCCGCTCCCAGACCGACGAGAGTGCCGGCCGGGCAAGATAGGGCCGCCCCGCGCGGACGGAACTGCGGCTTAGTTTCCGCGCGGCCCGCCGTCACGCCGCTGCCCCCTCCCGTCACTCCCGCCGATACCCCATTGCCACGCGGCCGCTCCGCCATAGCTGCGCTGCGGGAACCGGATCGGGCCCGGGGCCTTCTCCCACGACAGATGATCCTGCCGCGCTTGCGTCCCGGTCGCGCGGCCAATGACGAGGACGGTGGCCCGATGCGGCGCGCCCACAGCATGGATTTCGGGGCCGAGATGGTCGGGGGCGGCGTCCGCTTCGCCCTCTGGGCGCCCACCGCCCAGAGCGTCGACCTCGTCGTCGACGGCGTCGACCACCCGCTGCCCGAATCCGGCGGCGGCTGGCGCCGCACCGCCCTGCCCGGGGTGAAGCCCGGCGCCCGCTACGGCTTCCGCGTCGACGGCGACCTCGTCGTGCCCGATCCCGCCTCGCGCTTCCAGCCGGACGACGTCTCGGGCCTCAGCGAGGTGATCGACCCGCTGAGCTTCGAGTGGTCCGACGCGGGCTGGACCGGGCGGCCCTTCGAGGAGGCGGTGATCTACGAGTGCCATGTCGGCACCGCGACGCCAGAGGGCACCTATGCCGGCCTGCAGGCCCGGCTGCCCGACCTCAAGGCGCTCGGCGTCACCGCCCTCGAATTGCTGCCGCTCGCCGACTTCAAGGGCTCGCGCAACTGGGGCTACGACGGCGTCCAGCCCTACGCCCCGGACGGCGCCTACGGCCGCCCCGACGACCTCAAGCGCTTGGTCGACGCCGCCCACGGGCTCGGCCTGATGGTCTATCTCGACGCGGTCTACAACCACTTCGGCCCGTCCGGGAACTACCTCCACGCCTACGCCAAGACCTTCTTCACCGAGCGGCACCAGACGCCCTGGGGTGCCGGCATCAATTTCGACGGCAAGGAGAGCGGCGCCACGGTGCGGCAGTTCTTCATCCAAAACGCCCTGTACTGGCTGGAGGAGTACCGCTTCGACGGCCTGCGCTTCGACGCCGTCCACGCGATCCTCGACGATTCGTCCCGGCACTTCCTGGCGGAGCTCGGCGAGACCATCCGGAAGACGTTTCCCGACCGCCGAATCCACCTGATGCTGGAGAACGAGGCCAACCAGGCCCGCTGGCTGGAGCGGGACGCCGCCGGGCGCCCGAAGATGCACGACGCCCAGTGGGCCGACGACCTGCACCATTGCTGGCACGTCCTGCTCACCGGCGAGGACGCCGGCTACTATAAAAGCTTTGCCGACAAACCGGTCGCCCACCTCGCCCGCTGCCTCGCGGAGGGTTTCGCCTATCAGGGCGAGCCTTTCCCGACGCTCGACAACCACCCGCGCGGCGAGCCCTCCGGTCACCTGCCGCCCTCGTCCTTCGTGACCTTCCTGCAGAACCACGATCAGGTCGGCAACCGGGCGCTCGGCGAGCGGCTCAACCACCTCGCGGACCCGAAGAAGCTCGACCTCGCCCGGGCCGGGCTCCTGCTCGCGCCGCAGATCCCGATGCTCTGGATGGGCGAGGAATGGTCGGCCTCGGCGCCGTTCCTGTTCTTCGTCGACTTCGCGCCGGACGAGGACCTGAACAAGGCGGTGCGCGATGGCCGCCGCCGGGAGTTCAAGAGCTTCGCAGCGTTCGCGGACGACACCTCGAAGATCCCCGATCCCACGGAACGGGAGACCTTCGAGGCCTCGAAGCTCGACTGGTCCGAGCGGGAGCGCTCGCCCCACCGCGAGGTGCTGGCCGAGACGACGCGGCTCCTGGGGCTGCGCCGAGACGTGGTCGTGCCCCTGGCGAAGTCCGGCTACGACGGCGCCGCCGCCACGATGCCGCGCCCGGACGTGGTCGACTGCACGTGGCGCTTCGGCGCCGGCACCCTGCGCTTCGTCGCCAATGTCGGGGCCGAGCCCTTCGCGCTGGATCCGGGCGGCGCCCGGGTGGTCTGGACCAACGCCCCGGACGGGGCCGGGCGCGAGCTGCCCGCCTGGACCGGCGTGTTCCTGACGGAGTCCCGCGCGTGAGCCGCCTCGAGACACTCGCCGACCTCGTCGGCGTCGCCCCCGGCTACACCGACGCCTTCGGCCAGCCCGTCGAGACGTCGCTGGAAGTGCGCCGCGGCCTGCTGGCGGCCCTCGGCTTCGCGGTCGAGGACGAGCCGGCGATCGCCGCGAGCCTCGCGGAGGTCGAGCGCCTGCGCCGCGGCCTGATCCCGCCGCTCCTGCCGGTGGAGGCGCGCCGGGCCGCCCGGGTGCCGGTGCGCCCGCAGGACGGCGCGCCCCATACCCTGGTCTGGCGCCTCGTCGACGAGCGCGGCGCCGCTCGCGAGGGCCGGGCCAACCCGCAGGGGTCGGAGCCCGGCTTCGAGCTGCCGCCGCTGACCCCGGGCTACCACCGCCTCACCGTCCAGGCCGGGCAGACCCGCACCGAATCCTGGGTGATCGCCGCGCCGCAGCGCTGCTGGCGCCCGCGGCCCTACACGGAGGAGGGCGCCTCCGACTGGGGCATGGCCGCCCAGCTCTACGGCCTCCGCTCGGCCACCAATATCGGCATCGGCACCTACGCGGATGCCGGCGAGGCCGCCCGCGAGGCCGCCCTGCGCGGGGCGGCATTCCTGGGGCTCAGCCCGGTCCACGCCCTGTTCGGCTCCGACCGGACCAAGATCTCGCCCTACTCGCCGTCCTCGCGGCTGTTCCTGGAGACCCTGTTCATCGCCCCGCGCAGCCTTCCGGGGCTCGCCGGGTCGCGGGCCGAGGCGCTGCTCGCCGAGCGGGAAGACGCGATCCGGGCATTGCGCGAGGCCGCCCTCGTCGATCACCAGGGCGTGCACGACGTCCTCGATCCGGTGCTCCGGGCGCTCTGGGCGGAGTCGCCGGCCCGGGCCGGGACCGATGCGGGTTTCGAGCGCTTCCGTCAGGAGGGCGGCGCGGATCTCGAGTCGCACGCCGTGTTCGAGGCGCTGTCCGAGCATTTCCGGCAGCAGGGCGCCCACTGGCTGGGCGACTGGCCGGAGGATTATCGCCGGGCCGGCACCGAGGCGGTGCGGGCCTTCGCGGCGGAGAATGCCGAGCTGGTCGGCTACCACGCGTGGCTGCAGTACCTCGCCGACCGGCAGCTCGCCGAGGCCTCCGCGGCGGCGCTCGGGGCGGGCATGCGGGTCGGGCTCTACCGAGACCTCGCCGTCGGCGCCGACCGGGGCGGCTCCGAGATCTGGTCGCATCCCGAGCGCTTCGCCGACAAGGTGTCGATCGGCGCGCCGCCGGACCTGCTCGCACCGAAGGGCCAGAACTGGGGCCTGCCGGCCTTCGACCCGCTGGCGATGGAGCGCGACGGGCTCGCGGCCTTCCGGGCCCTGGTCCAGGCCAACATGCGCCACGCCGGCGCGATCCGGATCGACCACGCCTTCCAGCTCGCCCGCCTGTTCCTGATCCCGCTGGGGGCGGGGGCCCAGGCCGGCGCCTACGTGGCCATGCCGTTCGAGCCGATGCTGGCGGTGCTGCGGCTGGAGAGCCATCGCAACAAGTGCCTCGTCATCGCGGAGGATCTCGGCACGGCGCCGGAAGGCTTCTCCGACGCGCTGATGCGGGCCGGGGTGCTGAGCTACCGGATCCTCGCCTTCGAGCGCGAGGCCGACGGACGCTTCAAGCCGCCCGCGGCCTACCCGCGGGACGCGCTCACCGCCATCACCACCCACGACCTGCCGACCTTCGTCGGCTGGTGGCGCGGGGTCGACACCGACACCCGCCAGTCGCTCGGCCTCTACGACCAGGAGCGGGCCGAGGTCGAGCGGGGCGAGCGCGTCGTCGAGCGCCGCCGCCTCGCCGAGGCGCTGGCGGCCGAGCAGCTGCTGCCCTCCGCCGAGCCGCCGGATTCCGCGCCCTTCGAGGCCGCCGCCCGCTACCTCGCCCGGGCGCCCGCGATGCTCACCGCCGTCCAGTACGAGGACGTGGTCTCGGAACTCGCCCAGGCCAACGTGCCCGGCTCGACCGAGGGCTACCCGAACTGGCGGCGCAAGCTCGACCGGGATCTCGTGGACATCGCCGCGCCCGGCGGGCCGCTGGCGAAGCTCGCGGCCGCCCTCTCGGCCGAGGCGCGGGGCCCGCGCTCGGGCGCCGCGCGCCTCGCCGCGCCGCCGCCGCGGTCGACCTACCGGCTGCAGTTCCACAAGGACTTCACCTTCGCGGATGCGGGCCGGATCGTCCCGTACCTGCACCGGCTCGGGATCAGCCACGTCTACGCCTCGCCGCTCCAGACGGCGCGGCCCGGCTCGACCCACGGCTACGACATCGTCGACCACGGCGCGATCAACCCGGAACTCGGCGGCGAGGCGGGCTTCGTCCGGCTCTCGGAGACGCTCCACGCCCACGGGATGAAGCTGCTGCTCGACATCGTCCCGAACCACATGGGCGTCGGCGGCGCCGACAATCCGTGGTGGCTGTCGGTCCTGGAATGGGGCTCCCTGTCGCCCTTCGCCGACGCCTTCGACATCGACTGGCAGCGGCTCGGGGCCGGGCGCAACCTCGTGATCCCGTTCCTCGGCGACCGCTACGGCGAGGCCCTGGAGAAGGGCACGCTGGAGCTGAAATTCGATCCCGAGACCGGCGCCTTCAGCGTCTGGCACTACGAGCACCAGCTGCCGATCCGCCCCTTGAGCTACCCGACCATCCTCAACCGGGTGATCGCCGCCATCGGCGCGGTGGACGACGACACCACCGCGGAGCTGCTCGCCATCTCCGAGCGGCTGCGGGCCATGTCGATCGACACCGACGAGACCCGCCGCAGGAGCTTCCCCGAGGAGGCCGAGGGCCTGAAGCGCCGGCTCGCCGAGATCTACGGGGTGTCGCCGCTGATCCAGGAGGCCACCGCCAGCACGCTGGCGCTGCTCAACGGCTTCAAGGGCCGCCCGGACAGCTTCGGGCCGCTGCACCGGCTCTTGGAGGCCCAGGCCTACCGGCTGGCCCACTGGCGGGTGGCGTCGAGCGACATCAACTACCGCCGCTTCTTCGACGTGAACTCGCTCGCCGGCCTGCGGGTCGAGCTGTCCGACATCTTCCACCGCTCGCACGAGACCGTGTTCCGGCACGTCCGCGAGGGCCGGATCGACGGGTTGCGCATCGACCACATCGACGGGCTCGCCGACCCGCTGGGCTACGCGCGGGCGCTCCAGGCGGCCGTGGGCCCGGGCTTCTACGTGGTGGTGGAGAAGATCCTGGAGCCGGGCGAGCGGCTGCGGCCCTGGCCGGTGGCCGGGACCACGGGCTACGACGTGCTGAACCAGCTCGACGGGATCCTAGTCGACAAGTCCCGGCGCGGGAAAGTCGAGCGGCTCTACACCTGGGCCACGGGCTTCGACGAGCCCTACGGCTTCCAGCTCCGCGCCGCCAAGGCCGAGATCCTGGAGATCAGCTTCGCGAGCGAGCTGGAGGTGCTGACGACCGACCTCAAGGAGGTGGCCGACGCCGACCGGCGCACCCGCGACTTCACCGTCAACGCACTGCGCCGGGCGCTGATCGAGATCATCGCGCGCTTCCCGACCTACCGGAGCTACCTGCCGTCGGACCTGGAGGAGGGTGAGGTCGAGCCGGAGGACGTGCGCCTGATCGAGGGGGCCGTCGCCAAGGCCAAGCGCTGGTCGAGCCTGCCGGACCGCTCGGTCCACGACTTCGCCGCCGCGGTCCTGCTCGGGCGGATCGAGACGGCGGGGCCGGGCCGGCCGGACCCGCGGGTGGTCCTGCGCTTCCGCCGCCGGTTCCAGCAGCTCACCGGCCCGGTCATGGCCAAGAGCCTGGAGGACACGCTGTTCTACCGCTACGCGTGCCTGCTGGGCCTCAACGAGGTCGGCGGCGATCCGGGCGAGTACGGGATCGACGCGGAGCACTTCCACGACCTGCAGACCGCCCGCGCCCGCGACTGGCCGAGCGCCATGATCACCACGGCGACCCACGACACCAAGCGCGGTGAGGATGCCCGCACGCGGATGCTCGCCCTCTCGGAGATCCCCGAGGAATGGGCCAGGGCCTGGGACCTGTGGCAGCGGGTCGCCGGCCCGCACCTCGCCCGGATCGACGGCGAGCCGGCCCCCGACGCCAACGACCAGTGGATGTTCTTCCAGGCGATCCTGGGCGCCTGGCCGCTGGAGCTGCTGGAGCGGGACGAGGCCGGGGCGATCGCGGCGTTCCGCGACCGGCTGATCGCCTACGGCGAGAAAGCCATGCGGGAGGGCAAGCGCCGGTCGAGCTGGGTCAACGTCGACGAGGTCTACGAGGGCGCGGTCAAGCGGCTGTTCACGGCGCTGATCGCCCCGGACTCGGAGTTCCTGAGCGCGCTCCGGCCCTTCGCCCGGCGGCTCGCCCATCTCGGCATGCTGGCGAGCCTCGGCCGGACGGTCCTGAAATGCACCCTGCCGGGCCTGCCCGACACCTACCAGGGCACGGAGATCTGGGATTTCTCCTTCGTCGATCCCGACAACCGCCGCCCGGTGGATTACCCGGCCCTGGAGCGGATGCTGGAGGAGGGCGGGGCGCCCGCGGAGCTGCTGGGCCACTGGCCGGACGGGCGGGTCAAGCAGGCGACGCTGACGCGGCTGCTCGCCGAGCGGGCCGAACGCCCGGACTTCTACGCCAGCGCCGCCTACGAGCCCGTCGCGGCCACCGGCGCCCGGGCCGACCACGTCATCGCGTACCGGCGGACCGACCCCGTCCAGGAGGGCGGCGACCTGTTCGTGGCGGTGCCGCGGCTGGTGGCGGGCTTCGTCGGGGAAGCCGTCTGGTCGGGCGAGGCCTTTGCCGGCACCCGGGTCGATCTCGGGGCGGGGACGCGCTGGCGGGACCTCGCCTCGGGGCGGGTGGTGGAGGGGGAGGGGGCCGATCTCGGCGCCCTCCTGCGCGACCTGCCCTACGCGGTGCTGCGGCGGGAACCGTGACCGCGCCGTCATCGCGAGCGGAGCGAGGCGACCCAGGGCAGCGCACCCTGGATCAGCGTGGCGCCGCTGGATCGCCCCGCTCCGCTCGCAGAGACGGCGGCGGTCCGGGCGCGTCTTCGGGTGGCCCCTCCGCAACCCTGTCACGCGACTCTGCTGAGACACGTCGGACCGGATCGCGCGGCACAGCCCGGCGGTTCGGGCGTTACGACACTGGGAACGGGAGCCGAGAGGCAGCATGAACGCACCGACCAAAGCCGCTGCGACGTCCGGGGCCGCGGCCGTCCTGCCGGCCGCGCTGGCCCCCCGGGCCGAGGGGCCGCGGATCTACAACCTGTTCCCGCTCCTGGTCGGGCGCGTCTCGGACTGGACGGCCGAACTGCCGCGGATCGCCGCCCTCGGCTTCGACTGGGTCTACCTCAACCCGTTCCACCAGACCGGCGGCTCGCGGAGCCTCTACGCGGTGGCCGATCCCGAGCGCCTGGACGAGCGGTTCCGCGACCCCGACGGCACGCCCGACGACGAGCAGATCCGCCGCTTCTGCACCGCCGCCGAGGCTCTGGGCCTGTCGGTGATGACCGATCTCGTGATCAACCACACGGCCGACAACGCCCGGCTCGCCACCGAGCGGCCCGACCTGTTCATGAAGGAGCCCGACGGCTCGATCATGCACCCGGCCGCCGTCGACCCGGACGACCCGTCGATCCGCACCGTCTGGGGCGACCTGGCCGAGCTCGACTACCACACCCCCTCCGTCCGGGATGAGCTGACCCGGATCTGGGGCGCCTACGTGGCGCATCTCCAGGGCCTCGGCGTGAAGGGCTTCCGGTGCGACGCCGCCTACAAGGTGCCGCCGGAGACCTGGCGCGTCCTGATCGGGCAGGCCAAGAGCCAAGACCCCGCCTGCCTGTTCGCCGCCGAGACCCTGGGCTGCACCTTCGAGGAGACCCGGGCCACGGCCGGCGCCGGCTTCGACTACCTGTTCAACTCCTTCGCGTGGTGGGACCTGAGGAAGCCCTGGGCGCTCGAGCAGTACGAGCGCCTGCGGGTGCTCGCGCCCTCCATCGCCTTCCCCGAGAATCACGACATGACGCGGCTCGCCGCCGAGATCGGCGGTGGCCCGGAGGCGGTGGCGGCGCACCTGCGCACCCGCTACGCGCTCGCTTCCTTCTTCTCAGCCGGCGTGCTCATGCCGATCGGCTACGAGTGGGGCTACCGCCGGGCGCTGCACGTGGTCGAGACCACCCCGCGCGACCGCGAGAACGAGACCGGCATCGACATCTCCGGCTACGTCCGGGCCATCAACGCCCTGCGGGCGGAGCTGCCGGCCGCCAATGTCGAGGGCGCGCAGATCCGGATCTCGGCACCCGACAGCGATCTGGTGGCGCTCGCCCGCTTCGACACCGGCCACCCGGCCTCGGCGCGGCACGGGCTGATCGTGCTCTTCAACCCGACCGATCGGCCGGTGCCGGTCGAGGCCGGCGCGCTCGTCGCCCGCACCGGCGGGATGCTCGGCGCCTTCGTCGACCGGACGCCCGAGGCCGAGCCGATCGCCTTCCACCCTGGCAGCGCCATCGACCTGATGCCCGGTGAGTTGCGCATCCTCGCCGCCAGCGCCCAGGAGGTCGCCCGCCAGCCGGCGCGCGGCACCCCGGACGGAGAGGGAAGGGTGGTGATCGAGGCGGTCAGCCCCGAGATCGACGGCGGCCGCTCGGCGGTGAAGCGGGTCGTCGGCGAGTCCCTGCGGGTCGAGGCCGACATCTTCTCCGATGGCCACGAGATCATCGACGCCGCGATCCTGTCGCGGGTCGCCGGCACCGACGCGTCTGGAGGCGAGACTTGGCGCGAGGACCCGATGGTCTTCGTCGACAACGACCGCTGGGCCGGACACTTCCCCCTCGAGCGGAACGCCCGCTACGAATTCACCCTGATCGCGTGGCGCGACGCCTTCTCATCGTGGGTGCGCGACACCCTGAAGAAGCGCGCCGCCGGCGTCGACGTGCGGCTCGAGACGATCGAGGGCGTGGCGCTGGTCGGGACCGCCGCCTCTCTGGCCCGGACCCGCGGCGGCCGCGACGCCGAGCGCCTCGCCGCGCTCGTGGCCGCGCTCGCCGCCGAAGAGACCGGCTCGGCCGCCCAGCTCGACCGGATCCTGGCCCCCGAGGCGTCGAGCCTCGTGCGCCGGAACGCCGAGCGGGTGAACCTGACCCGCTACCCCGTGACCCTGCCGGTGATCGCCGACCGCCTCGCGGCCCGGTTCTCCGCCTGGTACGAGATCTTCCCGCGCTCGCAGTCGATGGACGTGAACCGACACGGCACCTTCGACGACGTCATCCGGCGCCTGCCCGAGATCCGCGAGCTCGGCTTCGACGTTCTCTACTTCACGCCAATCCACCCCGTGGGCCGCACCAACCGCAAGGGGAAGAACAACACCCTGAAGGCCGAGCCCGGCGATGTCGGCTCGGTCTACGCGGTGGGCGCGGAGGAGGGCGGCCACGAGGCCGTGCATCCCGATCTCGGCACGCTGGCGGATTTCGAGCGGCTGGTCGCGGCGAGCCACGCCTATGGCATGGAGATCGCCCTCGATTTCGCGATCCAGTGCTCGCCCGACCATCCCTGGATCAGGAACCACCCGGAATGGTTCGAGTGGCGCCCAGACGGCACGCTCAAATTCGCCGAGAACCCGCCGAAGAAGTACGAGGACATCTCGAACGTCCACTTCTACGGGGGCGCCCTGCCCTCGCTCTGGATCGAGCTGCGCGACATCCTGCTCGGCTGGTGTGCCCGGGGCGTGCGCATCTTCCGGGTCGACAACCCGCACACCAAGCCGATCCCGTTCTGGGAATGGGTGATCGGCGAGGTCAACGGCCGCTATCCGGACGCGATCTTCCTCGCCGAGGCCTTCACCCGGCCGAAGATGATGAAGAAGCTCGCCAAGGCCGGCTACCAGCAGAGCTACACCTACTTCACGTGGCGCAACACCAAGCAGGAGCTCACCGACTACGCCCTGGAGCTGGCCGGCGAGATGGGCGAGTACTACCGCCCGAACTTCTTCGCCAACACGCCCGACATCAACCCGTACTTCCTCCAGACCAGCGGGCGGGCGGGGTTCGTCATCCGCGGCACGCTCGCCGCGACCCTGTCGTCGGTCTACGGCATCTACAACGGCTTCGAGCTGTGCGAGGCCGCGCCGTATCCCGGCAAGGAGGAGTACCTCAACTCCGAGAAGTACGAGCTGAAGGCCTGGGACTACGACCGGCCCGGCAACATCCGCGAGCACATCGTCAAGCTCAACAGGATCCGGCGCGAGAACCCCGCCCTCTGGGACTTCCGCAACGTGACCTTCACGGGCGCCTGGAACGACAACATCATCGCCTACGCCAAGGCGACGCCGGAGCGCGACAACTGCGTCTTCACCATGGTCAACCTCGACCCGAAGAACCGCCAGGAATGCACCTACGAGGTGCCGCTCTGGCTGTTCGGCCTGCCCGACGACGGCGCCGTCGAGGTCGAGGACCTGCTGCAAGGCTACACGTTCGAGTTGCGCGGCAAGACCCACCGCATCGCCCTCGATCCGGCCGAGCGATCCTGCGTGATCTGGCGCCTCCGGGCGCCGCGGCGGGTTGCGGGCTGAGGCCGCGCGTGGCACTCGGCCATGGCCCTTGAATGCGGCGGCGGGAATTCCCGTCGCCGACCCTCGCACCCGCGCGGCGGCCCGCCGCCCGCGCCCCGGCCGGGTCCCCCGCCGGTCCCGTCAGACTCGACCGATGAGGCAGCGACGCGATGATCGATCGCAGCGACCCGCAATGGTACCGTGACGCCATCATCTACCAGATCCACGTCAAGTCGTTCTTCGACTCGAACAACGACGGGATCGGGGATTTCGAGGGCCTGACCCAGCGCCTCGACTACGTGCGCGATCTCGGCGTCACGGCGATCTGGCTGATGCCGTTCTATCCCTCGCCGCTGCGCGACGACGGCTACGACATCGCCGATTACCGGGACATCAACCCGTCCTACGGGACCATGGAGGACTTCAAGGCCTTCGTCGAGGCGGCGCACGACCGGGGCCTGCGGGTCATCACCGAGCTCGTCATCAACCACACCAGCGACCAGCACCCCTGGTTCCAGGCCGCCCGCGAGGCCCCTCCCGGCTCGCCCGAGCGCGACTTCTACGTCTGGTCGGACACCGACGAGCCGTACAAGGACACGCGGATCATCTTCCTCGACACCGAGGCGTCGAACTGGACCTGGGACCCGGTCGCCAAGCAGTATTTCTGGCACCGGTTCTACAGCCACCAGCCGGATCTCAACTTCGACAACCCGAAGGTGCTGGAAGCGGTCATCGACGTGATGCGCTACTGGCTCGACATGGGCGTCGACGGCCTGCGGCTCGACGCGATCCCCTACCTGATCGAGCGCGACGGCACGAACTGCGAGAACCTCGCCGAGACCCACGACGTCATCAAGGCGATCCGCGCCGCGCTGGACGCGAGCTACCCCGACCGGATGCTGCTCGCCGAGGCCAACCAGTGGCCCGAGGAGACCGCGCAGTACTTCGGCGACGGCGACGAGTGCCACATGGCGTTCCACTTCCCGCTGATGCCGCGGATGTACATGGCGATCGCCCGGGAGGACCGGCACCCGATCACCGACATCATGCGCCAGACCCCGGAGATCCCCGAGGGCTGCCAGTGGGCGATCTTCCTGCGCAACCACGACGAGCTGACGCTCGAGATGGTCACGGCCGAGGAGCGTGACTACCTCTGGTCGTTCTACGCCGCCGAGCGGCGCGCCCGGATCAACCTCGGCATCCGCCGCCGCCTCGCGCCGCTCCTCGAGAACGACCGGCGCAAGATCGAGCTGATGAAGTCCCTCGTCCTGTCGATGCCCGGCACGCCGGTGCTCTACTACGGCGACGAGGTCGGCATGGGCGACAACATCTACCTCGGCGACCGCGACGGCGTGCGCACGCCGATGCAGTGGTCGCCCGACCGGAACGGCGGCTTCTCGCGGGCGAACCCGCAGAAGCTGTTCCTGCCGGCGATCCAGGACCCGATCTACGGGTTCGACGCCATCAACGTCGAGGCGCAGACCCAGGCCCAGACGAGCCTGCTGAACTGGACGCGGCGCATGATCGCGATCCGCAATAACAGCGTCGCGCTGGGGCGCGGCACGATCCAGTTCCTGTACCCGTCGAACCGGAAGGTGCTCGCCTGGATCCGCGAGCACGAGGACGAGCGGATCCTGTGCGTGGCGAACCTGTCGCGCGCGCCGCAGGCGGTGCAGCTCGACCTGTCGGAGCTGCGCACCGCGGTGCCGATCGAGCTGACCGGCGGCACCGAGTTCCCGCCGATCGGCGACCTGCCCTACCTGCTGACCCTGCCGTCCTACGGCTTCTACTGGTTCTCCCTGAGCGCCGCCCGGTCGGGGGTGATCGGCCCGCAGCAGGAGCCGCCCGAGCTGTTCACCCTGGTGCTCACCGGCGGGATCGAGACCCTGATGAGCGGGCGCGAGCGCGTCGCCTTCGAGCGCACCGTGGTGCCCCCGTTCCTGACGAGCCGGCGCTGGTTCGGCGCCAAGGGCTCGCGGATCAAGGCCACGAAGGTCGTCGACTGCGCCGCCCTGAAGGACGTCGACGGCAGCGCGCGCTTCCTGCTGCCGCGGCTGCAGGTGCAACTCGCCAGCGGCGAGACCCAGGAATACTTCGTGCCCGTGGGCGTCGAGGAGGGCCGCGAGGACGAGACCCTCATGCCCTTCGCGGTGGCGCGGGTGCGCCGGGGGCCGCGCACCGGCCTGCTCTACGGGGCGGCCGGCTCCAACGACTTCGCCGCCTGCCTGATCGACGACATGCGGCAGACCCGCGAGATCCCCACGGAGACCGGGCGGCTCGTCTTCGCCGTCACCTCGGCCTTCGACCCGGACGTCACGGTCGACGTGGCCGACATCCGCCGGCTCTCGGGCGAGCAGAGCAACACCTCGATCGCCATCGGCTCGAAGATGATGCTCAAGCTGCTGCGCCGCCTGCAGCCGGGCCTGCATCCCGAGATCGAGGTCGGGCGCTTCCTCACCGAGAAGGCGGGCTTCTCGAATACACCCGCCCTGCTCGGCACCTTGGAGCACGTCGCCGAGGACGGCACCCGGACGGCGCTGGCGGTCCTGCAGAGGTTCGTCATGAACCAGGGCGACGCCTGGACCCTGATGCTGGAGGGCCTGCGCCGGGACTTCGAGACCGTGGTGCTCACGCCCGAGAGCGAGGCCGCGACCCCAGAGGAGGCGTTCCAGGCCCACCGGCCGTGGGCCGACCTGCTCGGCCGGCGCACCGCCGAGCTGCACGCGGCGCTCGCCATCGAGACCGACGACCCGGCCTTCGCGGCCGAGCCGTTCACCGGGGACGACCTCGGCGTGCTGGCGCGCGACGCCCGCCACCAGGCCGAGCGCGCCTTCCGGGCGCTCAAGGGCCTCGCCGACCGGGGCCTCGACGCCGGCAAGCCGGCCTGCGCGGAACTCGGCCTGCGCCGGGGCGAGGTCGAGGCGCTGATCGCCGCCCTCACCGAAGCGCCGGTCCGGGGCGCCCACAAGACCCGCATCCACGGCGACTACCACCTGGGCCAGGTGCTGGTCGCCGAGAACGACCTGATCATCGTCGACTTCGAGGGTGAGCCCTCGCGCCCGGCCGACGAGCGCCGGGCCAAGTCGATGCCCCTGCGGGACGTCGCCGGGCTGATGCGCTCCTTCGCGTACGGCGCCGAGACGGTGATCCGGGAGATCACCGCGCGGTTCGCCGATTCGGAGGAGCGGGCGCGGGACGCGGCGACCGCGTGGCGCGGCATGATCGAGGCGGCGTTCCTCGCCGGCTACGAGACCGCGGTCGAGGGCTCCCGGGCGGTGGTGACCGATCCGGAGAGCCGGACCCGGCTGCTGCGCCTCTGCCTGCTGACAAAGGCGCTCTACGAGGTCGACTACGAGGCCAACAACCGGCCGGACTGGATCGAAATCCCCGCCCGTGGGGTTCTCACCATTCTGGACACGGACGGACACGAGCCCGGAGCAACCGAATGACGGCGATCGACGAGACCTTCGCAACGCGGGTCGACCCGGAGGGGGCGACGGCGCGGTCCGCGGATGTCCCGGGCGCCGGCGCCGCGCAACCGCCGAGCGTCCACCCGGACGCGGTCGCCGCGCTGATGGCCGCCAACCACGGCGACCCCTTCGCGGTGCTCGGCCCCCACCGGGTCGGGCCGAAGGCCTGGGAGGTGCGCGCCGTGCTGCCCGAGGCCCGGGCCGCCACCCTGGTGATGGACGGCCGCACCGCGCCCTTCGAGAAGCGCCACCCGGACGGGTTCTGGGTCGCGAAGGCCGAGGGCGAGCACCGGCCCCTCTACGAGATCGAGGTCGAGTTCTGGGACGGGACGAAGCGCCGCCGCTACGACCCCTACGGCTTCGGCTCCTCGATCGAGCAGTACGACGTGGCGGCGCTCCGCGAGGTCGGCACCAACCTCGTCTACCGGATGCTCGGCGCCCAGTCGGGCCAGCTCGACGGCATCGACGGCTTCCGCTTCGCCGTCTGGGCGCCCAACGCCCGCAAGGTCAGCGTCGTCGGCGACTTCAACGACTGGGACGGGCGGCGCCACCCGATGCGCCTCTGGCAGGACGGCGGCATCTGGGAGCTGTTCGTGCCGGGCCTCAAGGCCGGCGTGCGCTACAAGTTCGAGATCCGCGGGCCCGACGGTGCCCTGGTGCCGCTCAAGGCCGACCCGGTCGCCTTCGCGGCCCAGCACCCGCCGGAGACCGCCTCGGTCACCCACGGGTCGAGCGACTTCGACTGGCGCGATTCCGGTTGGATGAGCACCCGCGGCGCGAAGGACCCGCGCCACGCGGCGATCTCGGTCTACGAGGTCCATCTCGGCTCCTGGGCGCGGGTGCCCGAGGAGGGCAACCGCTACCTGACCTACCGGGAACTCGCCGAGCGGCTGATCCCCTACGTGAAGGATCTCGGCTTCACCCATATCGAGATGCTGCCGATCACCGAGTTCCCGTTCGACGGGTCCTGGGGTTACCAGCCGGTCTCGCTGTTCGCGCCGACGAGCCGCTTCGGCAGCCCTGAGGACTTCGCGGCCTTCGTGGACGCCGCCCACGAGGCCGGCATCGGCGTGCTGCTCGACTGGGTGCCGGGCCACTTCCCGCTGGACGCCCACGGGCTCGGCCTGTTCGACGGCACGCACCTCTACGAGCACGCCGACCCGCGCCAGGGCTTCCACCAGGACTGGGGCACCTACATCTACAATTTCGGGCGGACCGAGGTCGCGACCTTCCTGGCTGCCAACGCCCGGTTCTGGCTGGAGCACTACCACCTCGACGGCCTGCGGGTGGATGCCGTCGCGTCGATGCTCTACCTCGACTACTCGCGCCGCCAGGGCGAGTGGATCCCGAACCGCTACGGCGGCAACGAGAACCTCGACGCCATCGACTTCCTGCGCAAGACCAACGAGGCGACCTACAGCCACGCCCCGGGGACGATCACGGTGGCGGAGGAATCGACCTCCTGGCCGGGCGTCTCGCACCCGACCTACACGGGCGGCCTGGGCTTCGGCTTCAAGTGGAACATGGGCTGGATGCACGACACCCTGCATTTCATGCAGGAGGATCCGATCCACCGCCGCTACCACCACCACAACCTGACCTTCGGGCTGCTCTACGCCTTCTCGGAGAATTTCATCCTGCCGCTCTCCCACGACGAGGTCGTGCACGGGAAGGGCTCGCTGCTCGGCAAGATGCCCGGCGACCGCTGGCAGAAATTCGCGAATCTCCGGGCCTATTACGGCTTCATGTGGGGTCATCCCGGCAAGAAGCTGCTGTTCATGGGCGGCGAGTTCGGCCAGGAGCGGGAGTGGAACCACGACAACAGCCTGGACTGGCACCTGCTGGACGATCCCCTGCACGAGGGCGTCCAGAGCGTGATCCGCGACCTCAACCGGCTCTACGTGTCGACTCCGGCGCTCTACGGCCGCGACGTGGAGCATACCGGCTTCCAGTGGCTGGTGGCGGACGACCAGGACAACAGCGTCATCGCCTGGGCCCGCAAGGGCGCGAAGCCCGGCGAGATCGCCATCGTGGTGTCGAACTTCACCCCGGTGCCGCGCGAGGGCTACCGGATCGGCGTGCCGCAGGCGGGGTTCTACCGGGAGGCGTTCAACTCGGATGCCGGCGTGTACGGCGGGTCCAACCTGGGCAACCAGGGCGGCCGCCACACCGACGATCAGGCGAGCCACGGCCAGGGGCAGAGCCTGTCGCTCACCCTCCCGCCGCTCGCCACGATGATCTTCCTGCTGGAGGGGTGAGGATCAGAGGCGCTGGGATGAGGACGGCTTCTCACGGACGCACCTCATCTCGAGGCGCCCGCGCCGGTGGGCCTCGAACGGAGGGCTCCCGGGATCGCGCGACCGGCGGGAGGGCTCCTTACGAGGCCTCCGCTGCGCTCCGGCACCTCGGGATGAGGTGCCTGCGTGGGAGAGTTCTCCCAAGCCGGGCCCCGATCCGGTCGTGATGGGGGTTAGAGGCACCGATCTGCGCGCATCGGGATAAAATCTGCGCGCCATGAGACGATGGTGCGCGCCGCGTCCCCGATAAACCCTCCGCCGATCCGGCGGAGGACCTTATGAGACGCGCGATCCCCACCCTCGCCTGCACGCTGTTGCTGGCCGTTCCCACCACCGCCCTGGCGAATGCCGACGACATCGCCTGGATCAAGCGCTGCATCTCCGACAATGCCGACGAGGGGCAGAGCGCCGACACGCTCGCGGTCTACTGCACCTGCATGAACAACAAGATGTCGAGCGACGAGACCCTCTCGATCACGGCCTGGGAGAAGCGGCATCCGGAGGAGCAGGAGGCCTGCTCGCGGAAGGCCAGGTGGCGTAGCCGCTGATCACCCGTTCGGAGGCCCCGGCCCGCCCGGCCGACGCGGCGGGCCGAGCCCATCGCCCGGACCCTCGCCGGCATGGCACCACCGCCTGTCCCCTCGGCGGTTGTCCTGCGCGCTCCCGACCTCACGGCCGCACATCCCCCGGTGCGCAGCCATAGGTGGCACGGAAGCTTCGGAAGAAGGTCGACAGGCTGTCGAAGCCGCTCGCATAGGCGGCTTCGGTCACGCTCGTCCGGGGCGCGGTCTCCAGGATGCGGCGGGCGCGGGCGACCCGCCGCATCCGCAGATGGCGGCTGAAGCTCGTGCCGGTCGGCGCGAACAGGATGTGCAGCTGCCGGACCGAGACACCGAGCGCCGCCGCGACCTGCCCGGGCGACAGGCCGGGCTCGTGCAGGCGGCGCTGGATCAGGGCGTGGACTCGGTCGAGCAGGGCCGTCCGGACGGCTCCGCGCGCCGAGTCGGCCCGCGGCTCGCCGGCTTCCCGGGCGAGCAGCGCGAGGTGCAGGAGCGTGTCGGCGGCAGCGTCCGCGGCGGCTCCGGTGAGATGCGGCGCCTGGGCGATGACGGAGTCCAGGTAGGCGGCGAAGAGCGCCGGAAGCCCGGGCCCGGGCGAGAGCGGCCGAAACGGGTACGCCCCGCCGCCCGGGGCGACCCGTGCCACCTGCGACAGGGGCAACCGCACGATCCGGCAGGAAAAGCCTTCCTGCACCGCCGGGACGGTGTCGTAGGGCAGGTCCAGCTGGCCGACCACGACGGTGCCGGGCGTGACCGGGATCTCGCGGCCGCCGGCCACCAGCAGGCCGCCGCCCGCGACTTGGTGGCAGATGCAGAAGGCATCGCTCGGGCCGCCGGCGATCTCGGAGGGCCCGCGGCGGACCCGGTAGGCCGAGGCCGTCAGCGCGGCGATCGCGGCGGCGCCCAGGCTGCGGAGGGTGTAGGCCCCCTGGAAGTGCCGGCGCTTCCCGGGCTCGAGTTCGATGCTGACGCCGAACAGCCGCCTGGCGCGCTCCTCACGCCATTGCTCGAAGCGGTCCCGCGGGTGCAGCGATTCGGTCGACCAAGTCAGCATGGCCCGACCATGCAGAGCCGCCGGGCCGGATCCACCGATCCGGGCGGCCTCGCACAGGAAATGCGTCCTGCCGCCGGGGTCCTACGCCGCCCGCCAGCGCAGCCCGACGCTGTTGCCGATGGCCCGGCCGTAGAGCCCGGCATAGTCCTCGGCGGCCCGGTCCCAGCCGAAATGGGCCGCCATGGCCCGCCGCCGCATGGCGTTGAGGCGCTTCTTCTGGCCGAAGGCCTCCAGCGCCCGCCGCACCGCCGCCCCGAAGGAGGCGGCCGAGGCCTCCCCGAAGGTGAATCCCGTCACGCCGTCCTCGACCGTGTCGGCGAGGCCGCCGGTCCGGCGCACGATCGGCAGGGAGCCGAAGCGCTGCGCGTACATCTGGGCGAGGCCGCAGGGCTCGAAGCGCGAGGGCATCAGCAGGAAGTCGCTGCCGGCGAACATCCGCCGGGCCTGCGCCTCCTCGAAGCCGACATGCACGCCGACCGCGTCCGGATGGCGCTTGGCCAACCCCTGCAGCGCCTGCTCGAACCGGCCCTCGCCCCGGCCGATCACCACGAGCTGGCCGCCCCCGGCCACGATGGTCTCGGCCGCCTGCAGGCTCAGGTCGATGCCCTTCTGGTGCACGAGGCGCGACACGATGGCGAAGAGCGGCCCGCGGGAGACCGCGAGGCCGAATTGCTGGCGCACCGCCTCGGTGTTGGCGCGCTTGCCCTTCCAGTCGTCGATCTCGAAGCGCGTGGCGAGGTGCGGGTCGGTGGTCGGATCCCAGCTCTCGTCGATGCCGTTCAGGATGCCGGCGAGCCGGCCCTGACCGGCGCGGGTGCGCAGCAGCCCGTCGAGGCCGCAGCCCAGCTCGGGCGTCTGGATCTCCCGCGCGTAGGTCTCGCTCACCGTGGTGACCTGCGAGGCGTAGAAGATGCCGGCCTTCAGGAAGGAGAGCTGCCCGTAGAACTCGGCGCCGTCGACTTGGAAGGCCGCGTCCGGCACGCCGAGCCGGGGCAGGGCGTCCCGGGGGAACAGGCCCTGGTAGGCGAGGTTGTGGATCGTCAGCACGCTCGGGACCCGCCGGCCGCGCCACGCGAGATAGGCCGGCGCCAGGGCCGCCTGCCAGTCGTTGAGGTGCAGGAGGTCGGCCGCCCAGTCGGGATCGGCGCCGGCGGCGAGGTCCGCCGCCGCGAGGCTGAGGCGGGCGAAGCGCAGGTCGTTGTCGCCGAAATCGCCGTGCTGGTCGCCGTAGGGCGTGCCGTCGCGCTCGTAGAGGTCGGGGCTGAGCAGGACGTAGATCCGCAGGCCGTCGGCCGCCTCGACCAGGCCGAGGTCGCAGGCCGGGATGCCGGCGAACCCCTCGAGGCGGGCGACGACCGGGATCTCCGGGAAGGCGGCGCGGACCTGCCGGTAGCCCGGGATCAGGACGCGGATGTCGTAGTGCGGGACCAGGGCCCGGGGCAGGGCGGCCGAGACCTCGCCGAGGCCGCCGGTCTTCACGAAATCCGCCATCTCGGGCGTCGCGTAGAGGATGCGGCGGCGCAGCGAGGCCGGCCGGGCCGGAACCGGCACGGGACCGACGCCGTTCTCCTCGCCGGACGACCACTCGGCGAAGGAACCACCACGGCGCGCATCGAGCATCAGCATTGATCCTGGCCGGGCGGAATGCCCCGGTCTGGCAGAGGATCGGGCAGGCACGGCTGTCACGATCTCAACCACGGCCAATGCTCCTTCGCCGCGACGGTTCCGTTGCGACGCACAAAATAGGCCACCGTGGTGATTAAGCGTCACTTACCTATGTGGCATCGCAGCGAGAAATCGCGCCGGAACGGCGGATTTCGGTCCCTGGATACGGCGTTCCGGCCCAGAACGACGGCAACCGGCGCCCCGGGGCGGGGCCCGGCCGACCGTCCGTGGCCGACGAGCGGCGCGCGCCGGTGACGTGATTCGGCCCGACGGGTGCCGGGATCGGGCTCCGCTCACTCCGCGCGGCGCAGGATCACCCCCTCGGCGGGCCCCAGCGCCATGGTGAGGCCGGCCGGCTCGCCCGCGCGCCCCGGACGGGTCGAGAGCAGCACGGTCCAGGCCCCCTCGGGCAGTAGCAGGTCCTGCGACGCCGCGCCGAAATTCAGCAGCACGCGCAGGACAGCCCCGTCGGCGAAGCGCTCGTAGGCGAAGATCTCGGCGACCCCGAGCGGCACCTCCCGGTAGCCGCCCACGGCGAGGGCCGCGTGGTCGCGGCGCAGGGCGAGCAGCCGCCGGTGCAGGGTGAGCATCGAGCCCGGGTCCGAGCGCTGGCTCTCGACGTTGCAGGCTGGCCAATCCGCCGCCAGCGGCAGCCAGGGCTCGGCCGTGGAGAAGCCGGCCTGGGGACTGTCGTCCCACTGCATCGGCGTGCGCTCCGGGTCGCGGCCGTGCCCGGGCTCGTTGTGCTCCCAGGGATCCCGGGCGCGGTCGGGCGGGATCGGCACGTGGCCGAGCCCGATCTCGTCGCCGTAGTAGAGGGTCGGCGTGCCCCGCAGGGTCAGGAGCAGCATCGCGGCGATGCGGGCCTGATCGGCCCCGACGCGGGCGGCGATGCGCGGCTGGTCGTGGTTGCCGAGCACCCAGTTCGGCCAGCCGCCCTCGGGCAGCGCCGCCTCGTACTGCGCCACGAGGTCGGCCACGGCCTCGGCCCGCCACGGGGTCTGGATCAGCTGGAAATTGAACGGCAGGTCGGCGCCCGTGAGGTCCGGACCGTAATAGGCGACCAGCCGCTCCACCGGCAGGTAGATCTCGCCGATCAGCACCCGCTCGCCGTAACCGCGCAGCACATCCCGCATCCCGGCGATCACGTCGAACACCTCCGGGCGGTCGGCGGAGTAGACCTGGGTGAAGCGGTTGATCTCGGGCGCGCCCGGCGCGTAGTCGGGATTGGCCGGGTTGTCGCGGAAACCCGCATCCTTCATCAGGTGCCAGATCACGTCGACCCGGAACCCGTCGACCCCGCGCTCCAGCCAGAAGCGGAGCACGTCGTGCATGGCCGCCCGCACCGCGGGGTTGCGCCAGTTCAGGTCCGGCTGCTCGGCCAGGAAGGCATGGTAGTAGTACTGGCCGGTGGACTCATCGAGCGTCCAGGCCGGGCCGCCGAAATTCGACAGCCAGTTGTTGGGCGGGCCGCCGCCGGGCGCCGGGTCGCGCCAGATGTACCAGTCCCGCTTCGGGCTCGCGCGCGACGACCGGCTCTCGGAGAACCAGGGATGCGCGATCGAGGAGTGGTTCGGCACGAAGTCGAGGATCACCTTCAGCCGGCGCCGATGGGCCTCGGCCACGAGGGCGTCGAAATCGGCCAGCGTGCCGAACAGCGGGTCGATCCCGCAGTAATCGGCCACGTCGTAGCCGAAATCGGCCATGGGCGAGGGGTAGACCGGCGAGATCCACACGGCGTCGACCCCTAGCCATGCGAGGTAGTCCAGCCGCGCCGTGATGCCCGGCAGGTCGCCGACCCCGTCGCCGTTCGTGTCCTGAAAGGAGCGTGGGTAGACTTGGTAGACGGTCCCGCGCTTCCACCAGACGGTGTCGGTCATGCTGCGCCCCTCGCATCGGCGGCCCACGCTTAACCGCTGACCCGCGCGCTGGCGACCGGTGACAGATGCGCCGAGAGCGCGCGCCGCGCGCGGAACGCCCCGAGCCAGCGTCGCCCAGGGAATGGCTGCGGCCCTCAAAACCTGTGCGCATGCCCCTCACGCAGGGCGACGCCGCGCGGCTGTGCCTGGAATGTCACGCCGCCCTGCCATATCTCCTCCGCCGTGCCCGTGCGCTCCGCCGGAGCGGCGCTGCCACGACTTCGCCGGAAGCCGACCGCATCGTCGGACGCTTCGGGGCACGGATCGCCCGTCCGTTCATGCGGCGGCAATCCATCAAAAGAGATAATCCGCCCACGATACCCCCGGCGCTAGAATCCGGGGCGACGACTTTGGGGGACCCGCACGTGTTGAACGATGTTCTGACCCGGCCTGTGCCACAAGATGTCTCGCGCGACGAGCGCGCAACCGAGGCGCCCGCCCCGGCCGCCTGGACCGCTCCGGTGCTGTCCGGCAGCGGCGACGCGGTGGTGGACCTGCGCGAGGCGATCCGCGCCAAGCTCACCTTCACGCTCGGCCGCACGCCCGAGACCGCCCGCCCGCGCGACTGGTTCGCCGCGACGGCGCTGGCCCTGCGCGAGCGGATCGTGGCCGCCGCGCTGACCTCCGAGCGGAGCGTGCCGAACAAGCGCGTCTATTACCTGTCGCTGGAATTCCTGATCGGCCGGCTGATGTCGGACGCGCTGAACAATCTCGGCCTCACCGAGACGACCCGCGGCGCGCTCCGGGAGCTCGGGATCGATCTCGACGCCGTGCAGGACGCAGAGCCCGACGCGGCCCTGGGCAATGGCGGGCTCGGGCGGCTCGCCGCCTGCTTCATGGAGAGCATGGCCAGCATCGGCATCCCGGCCATGGGCTACGGCATCCGCTACGACCACGGCCTGTTCCGCCAGTCCTTCGAGGACGGCTGGCAGCGCGAGGCGCCGGAGACCTGGCTGGCCGAGGGCAATCCCTGGGAATTCGCCCGGCCCGAGGCGACCTACGCGATCGGGTTCGGCGGCACCGTCACGCTGTCCTCGCCGGAGGAGGGGGTGATCCGGCGCCACTGGCAGCCGGCCGAGACCGTGCGGGCGGTGGCCCACGACGTGCCGGTGGTCGGCTGGCGCGGCCGCCACGTCAACGGCCTGCGCCTGTGGAAGGCCGAGGCCGGCGAGCCCGTCGACCTCGCCCGCTTCAACGGCGGCGATCATGTCGGCGCGGTCGCGGCGCGGATGCGCGCCGAGGCGATCTCGCGGGTGCTCTACCCGAGCGATTCTTCGGCCGAGGGCCAGGAGCTGCGCCTGCGCCAGGAATACTTCTTCACCGCGGCCTCGATCCAGGATCTCGTGGCCCGCCACGTGGCCGAGCGCGGCGACGTCCGGTCCCTGCCGGACCACGCGGCGATCCAGCTCAACGACACGCACCCGGCCATCGCGGTGCCGGAGCTGATGCGCGTCCTGCTCGACGTCTACGGCCTCTCCTGGGACGATGCGTGGCACGTCACCACGCACACGCTGCACTACACGAACCACACCCTCCTGCCCGAGGCCCTGGAGACCTGGCCGGTGGAGCTGATGGAGCGGCTGCTGCCGCGCCACATGCAGATCATCTACCTGATCAACTGGATGCACCTGGAGGAGCAGGCCAAGCACGGCCGGCAGGAATCGGCGGATGCCGCGGCCTACCTCGCGTCGATCTCGCTGATCGACGAGTCCCACGGGCGACGGGTGCGGATGGGGCACCTCGCCTTCCACGGCGCGCGCAGGGTCAACGGCGTCTCGGCCCTGCACACCGACCTGATGCGCTCGACGGTCTTCTCCGACCTGCACGCGCTGGATCCGGACAAGATCGTCAACAAGACCAACGGCATCACCTTCCGCCGCTGGTTCCACAACGCCAATCCCGGCCTCACCCGGCTCGCCGTGGAGACGGTGGGCGCCGGCGTGCTCGACAATCCCGAGCTGCTCCGGGGCCTGGAGGCCCACGCCGAGGATCCGGCCTTCGTGGCGCGCTACGCGGCCGTGCGCCGGGAGCGCAAGGAGGCCCTGGCGGCGATCATCGCCGAGCGCACCGGCATCGACGTGGATCCGGCCGCTTTGTTCGACATCCAGGTCAAGCGCATCCACGAGTACAAGCGCCAGCTCCTCAACGTGGTCGAGACCGTGGCGCTCTACCAGGCGATCAAGGCCGAGCCGCACCGGGACTGGACGCCCCGGGTGAAGATCTTCGCCGGCAAGGCGGCGCCGAGCTACGTCCAGGCCAAGCTGATTATCAAGCTCGCCTGCGACGTCGCCAAGGCGGTGAACGACGATCCCGAGGTCGCGGACCGGCTGAAGGTGGTGTTCCTGCCGAACTACTCGGTGAGCCTAGCCGAATCGATCATCCCGGCCGCCGACCTGTCGGAGCAGATCTCCACCGCCGGCATGGAGGCCTCGGGCACCGGCAACATGAAGTTCGCCCTCAACGGTGCGCTCACGGTGGGCACCCTCGACGGCGCCAATATCGAGATCCGCGACCATGTCGGGGCGGACAATATCTTCATCTTCGGCCTGGAGGCCGACGGCGTCCGCGCCCGGCAGGCCGAGCCGGACTACGCGGCCCGGGCGATCCAGGCCTCGCCGCGGCTGGCCGCCGCCCTCGACATGATCGCCTCGGGACGGTTCTCGCCGGAGGAGCCGGGCCGGTTCCGGCCGCTCACCGACGACCTGCGCCGGCGCGACCAGTACCTGCTCACCGCCGATTTCGACGATTACTGGCGGGTGCAGCGCGCCATCGACGCCGCGTGGCGCGATCCCCGCGGCTGGTGGGCGAAGGCGATCCGCAACACGGCCCGCATGGCGTGGTTCTCCTCCGATCGCGCCATGCGCGAGTACGCCGAGGAGATCTGGCGGGTCCGCCTGGGCTGAGCCGCCACCGGCCCGCTCCCACGCGGGAGCGGGCCGCGCCGCCCTCAGGCTGCGCGCACGTTGGCCAGGAACCGCCCGACCTCCGCGGAGAGCCCCTCGGACTGACGGGACAGGGCGGTGGCGGCCGTGAGCACGTGGTCGGCCGCGACCCCCGTCCGCTCGGAGGCCTCGGCCACCCCGGCGATGGTGCCGGTCACCTCCGCGGCGCCCCGGGTCGCCTGGGCGATGGTGCGCACGATCTCATGGGTCGCGGCGCCCTGCTCCTCCACGGCCGCGGCGATCACGATCGCCACCCCGTTGATCTCGCGGATCCGGTCGATGATCGCCCCGATGGCGCCGACCGCGGATCCGGTCACGCCCTGGATCCGGCCGATCTGCGCGGCGATCCCGTCGGTCGCCCGCGCGGTCTTCTCGGCCAGGGCCTTCACCTCGCCCGCCACGACCGCGAAGCCGCGGCCGGCCTCGCCGGCCCGCGCCGCCTCGATGGTGGCGTTGAGGGCCAGCAGGTTGGTCTGTTCGGCGATGGACGCGATCAGCCGCACCACGTCGCCGATCTCGGAGGCCGCCTGCCGCAGCTCGGCCACGAGCCCGGCGGTCTGGTCGGCTTCGCCGACCGCCTGCTGGGCGAGTTCGGACGAGCCGCCCGCCTGACGGCCGATCGCCTGGATGGCGCTGCCGAGCCGCTCGGTCGCGGCCGCCACCGCGCCGATGTTGACCGCCGCCGCCTCGGCCGCCAGCGCCACCGCGCCGGACTGGCTGGCCGTCTCCTGGGCGGTCGCGGTCATCTGGTGGGCGGTGCCCTCGAGTTCGCCCGCGGCGGTCGAGACCCGATCCACGATCCTGGCCACCGCCGCCTCGAAGGTCCGGGCGAGGCCCATCGTGGCCTCCTTGCGGGCCGCGGCCGCGGCGGCGTCCGCGCGCCGCCGGCCCTCGGCTTCTGCCTCGGCGTTGCGGATGATCAAGCTCCGGATCGCCTCGACCGCCCGGCCGACCGCTCCGATCTCGTCGCCGCGCCGCGCCTCCGCGATCGTGGCGGCGCCGTCGCCCTGCGCCACGCGCCGTAGCGCGGCGACGAGGCGGTGGAGCGGCCGCGTGACACCGACCACGACGATGGCCGCGGAGAGTCCCAGGGCGACGAGCAGGCCCGCCACCGTGGCGCCGATCAGGACCGACCGGGCCTGCTCGGCCCCCTGCTGCGTCGCGATCTTCGCCTCGCCGAGGCGGGCCGCCGCCGCCGCCTCGTACGCCTGGGCCGCCCGGTCGAACTGTGCCCGGACCTCGCGGCTGGCAACCACGCCGACCTGGATCGCCGCCGGCCGGTCATTCCGGAGCGCGAGGTAGTTGGAGCGGTCGAGCAGGTCGAAATAGTCCCGGGCGACCGTGCCGATCTGGCGCTGCAGAGCCGCGATCTCCGCGCGCCGCGAGCCCTGTTCCAGCGTCTCGATGCCGTCGGCCACGGCCTTGACGGAGGCGTCGTAGCGCTTGCGGAAGAGAGGGATGTCGCCTTTCGGCTCGCCGATGATGAGATTGCGGTTCATGAGCGCCGCATCGACGAATTTTTCGCGGAAACGTGAGAAAATCTCGAGCCTCGCGAAATAGTAATCCACCAAAAATCTATTTCTCTCCTCGATCGCTCTGAGTTCTCTGAGCGAGTACGCGGCAGAGGCGGCGCACACGATCACCATGAACAAGAGCGGCGCGGACATTTTTACATGCAGGTTCGCATCGCGCAGGATCCGCATTCCGTTCGATCTCCGCCGGCGTCACCGGCACAGCTTATCACACGCCACGAACAGGAAGCCACGATCGATCACATCACTCTTCGCGCGCACGAGTACACGAACCGATACGGAGACCGAATTGATAATTACAGAGATCGATAGATCGAATGCCATAAAGGTGCGTTATTCAAACGCTCGTGCCTACATGACTATGCCTGAACGGGCCCGGGGTCAGGCGCCTCGGACGAGCCCGAGCCGCAACCCGACGCGGCACAGGCCGCGCCGCAGCCGGTGAAGCTGGCGGGCGGCGCGCGGGGCGAGGCCGAGTCTGCGCCGGCAGACGACGTGCGACACGCGCCCGATCCGCGGGCCCGGATCCGGCGCGCCCTTGCGCAAAGCGATGTCCGGGCGTTCCGCCGACTGCGCGATCGTCAGCGCGCGCGCCGCCGGGAGGGTCACGCTGCGGAACATCGCGCGCGTGTAGTAGGAGAACGCGTCGTAGGCGACGAGGGTCCGCGCGCGCCCGGTCGCCGGATCCTCGACCGTCAGCGTGCCCGCCCGCGGCCCGTAGGTCACGAGGAGCCCGATCACGTCGCGGGGGCGCCCCAGGGGAACGGCGACGCGCGTGCCCTCCGGGATCTCCAGGAAGTCCAGCGGGATGCCGTTGCGGCGCAGGGCGAACCCGCAGGTCAGGCCGGGGAGGGCGCGCAGCGGCAGGGCCTCGAACCGGCCCGGCAGGGTCCGGAACCGGTCGATATAGGCCCGCCCCGGCGGCGGCGCGCGCAGGAAGCTGTAGACCAGGGTGCCGTAGAGGTCGGCGCCCGCCGGCGTGACGTGGGTCGCGTCCTTCAGCAGGTAGGTGATGTCGCCCGCGCCCGCGGCCGCCACCGGGGCGGCGATGTCGAGATAGCGGATCCCGTAGAGGGCGCGGTACTCCGCCAGCAGGCCGGCGACGGGCTCGGCCGCGTAGTCGACGCCGCCCTGGTGGAGGTTGAGGAAGGCGACGGGCAGGTCACGCCGGGCGGTCGCCGCGAGGATGTCGTCGAGATAGGCCCGCATCGTCGCGCCGTCGAAGTAGCGGACGTTGCCGGTGAACAGCTCGAGGAGGACGCGGTCGCAGGGGAGCGCGTCGAGGATCTCGTCGATCAGGGCGGCGATGGAGGGCAGGGAATGGCCGCCCCAGCCGCTGCGGAGGAAGGTGACCGGGCGCCCCTCGGCCTCGGCCAGGGCGTTGGCCCGCTCGACGTAGCCCGGCAGCTCCGTGACGCTGTAGCCGAGGCAGAGGACGCGGATCATCGGGGCTCGGATCGGGCTCGGAACCGGCCCCGTGCGGCCGCTCCGGCGCCGGTAGCAGCCGGGCGCCGCCGCGTCGAGGCGGCGGCGGTCAGTCGATCACGATCGGGTAGCAGCGGGCGCCCACCGCGGCGGCGAGCACCTGCACGGCGCCGACCGTCGAGTGATCGCCCGCCACGTGGACCACGTCGGTGGCGCGCAGGCTCGGCAGGTGGGCGCTGAGCGGGCCGGAGCGCACGTCGGGCGGCCGCTGGCGGCCGCGATCGGCGCAGAGCACGATCCGGCCGACGCCGGTGCGGCGCAGCCAGTCCAGGCTCTCGCGCATGTAGAGGTCCAGGGCGTCGCGGGCGCCGACGGCCAGGGCCATCTCGCGGGCGGGCTCGACGTAGCGGGCCGCCCGGGCGATCGCCCAGATCGCGCCGAAGCCAGCGCCGGCCGCCACCAGCACGAGCCGGCCGCCCCCGGGGCGGTACTGCCCCCGGCCGACGGGGCCCTTGAGACGCACCGGCTGGTCGAGGCGGAGCCCGTCGAGGGGATCGCCCTCGGGGTCGCGGGCGACGTGGAACACCACGTCGTTGATCTCGGTCGTGCCGTCGAGCCGCAGGGTCGGGGACAGCGTCCGCGTGGGCAGACCCGCGAAGGTCACCAGCGCCTGGTGGCCGGGCTCGCCGGTCGGGCGCCGGGTCAGGGTCGCGACGATCTCGAGGATGCCGGGACTGAGCCGGCGGATCTCCGTGACCGTGCCCTTGCGGACGGCGACCGGCGGCGGCGGCGCCTCCTCCTGGCCCTGGATCGGGGCGCCGGGGAGGGCCGGGCGCAGGGCCTCGGCCCGGGCCCGCCGGGCCGGGTGCCGGCGGCCGGACGGCGCCGCGCTGCCCTGAGCGATCCCCTGAACGATCCCCTGGCCGGCGAGCAGGTTGCCGGACTGCGCCTGCAGCGGCGCGATCATGCCCTCGGCGAGCGCCGCCTCCAGCGGCGTGTCGCCGGTCGAGACGCGGACCGACCGACCGTTGACGACGAGCGAGCAGCGCGCCCCCATGGCTCTCCCCCGCATGCCTGGTGACGGATCAGCGGGCGCGGATCAGGAGCGAGTCGACCAGGGCCGCCCAGCGCTCGCGGGTCGCGCGGACATCGTCGGTCGGGGCCGACTCGGTCAGGAGCTGGCGCTGCGCCCGCAGCGACTCGACCTCCTGCCGTTGGGCCCGGAGCACCGCCTTCATCACCTGCAACTCGGTCTCGAGGCGGGCGATCGCGTCGGCCTCGTCCCGCGCCTCCGCGTCGTCCGCGGCCTCGTCGGCATAGGCGTCGGCGAACGCGTCGACGCGGCGCGGGTCGCGGAGGGGCATCCGAGTCCGGACCTGCTGCTCCAGCCGGACCGGCCGGGCCATCAGGCGACGCACGAGGTCCGAGCCGCCCGCCTGCTGGTAACGCCGTGCCGCCTCGGCCATCCGACCCATCCCCTTCGCGGGCGCTGGGGGGCCCGCCTATCAACAGGAGCTTGATCGGACATGGTTAAGGCGAACTTAAGCCGATCCGCGACTTTCGCCGGATCGGGTCCCGGGAGCAGCCCTCAGGCCGCTTCCGGGGCGGCGCCGACGATCTGGCGGGCCTGCAGCATGGTCATCGGTTCGCCGAAGGCCGGGCCGAGGGCGTACTCGCAGCCGAGACCGGCGAGCGCCTGGGCGTCGGCCTCGGACTCGCAGCCCTCCGCCACGATGGCGAGGTTCAGCTCGCTCGCCATGCGCACGATGGAGCGCAGGATCGCGGTCTGCCCGGTGCCGATCTGGCGCACGAAGGTCGCGTCGACCTTGATCGTGTCGAACGGGAAGCGCTGGAGATAGGAGAGGGCCGAGTAGCCGGTGCCGAAATCCGACAGGCACAGGCCGGCGCCGAGGTCGTGGATCCGCGCCAGCATCTGGGCGGCGTATTCCGGGTTCTCCATCACGAGGCTCTCGCTGAATTCCAGCTTGAGCGAGCCGGGCAGGGCCCCGGAGCGGGCCAGCACGGTCTTCACATCGTGCAGGAGGTCGTGGCGCAGGAGCTGGCGCGAGGACAGGTTGCAGGCCGCGAAGATCGGCGGCTCGACCTCCAGGGAGCGCTGCCACGCCGCGAGTTCGAGAGCCGTGCGCTCCAGGGCGAAGATGCCGAGATTGACCACGAAGCCGCTCTCCTCGGCGAGCGGCAGGAAGGTCGAGGCGGGGATGCGCCCGAGCTTCGGGTGGTCCCAGCGCAGCACGGTCTCGAACCCCGCCACGGTGCGGTCCTCGAGCCGCACCACCGGCAGGAACAGCACCCGCATCTCGTTGCGCTCGATCGCCTTGCGCAGGTCGCTCTCCAGCATCAGCCGGTCCGAGCGGTCGGTGCGCATGTGGGCGCGGAACACCTCGATCCGGTCGCCGCCGTTGCGCTTGGCCTGGATCATGGCGATCTCGGCGCTCTTGAACACCTCGTCGCGCTTGAGGTTGGCGCCGGCCTCGTAGAGCGCCAGCCCGATCGAAACCGTCAAAAAAATCTCGCGGTCGGCGTAGGTGATCGGCGTGGCGATCGCCCGGCGGATCATCTCGGCGAAGGCCAGGATCCGGTCGGGGTCGCGCTCCGAGAGCAGGATCACCGCGAACTCGTCGCCCGCCACCCGCGCCAGCGTGTCCTGCGGGCGCAGCAGGCGGCCGAGCCGGCGCGACAGGGTCAGCAGGATCGAATCGCCCGCCGAGAGGCCGATCGCGTCGTTGATGCCCTTGAACCGGTCGACGTCGAGGACGATCACGGTGGGCTTGAGGCGCTGGTCCTGGCCGGCGAAGGCCAGAGCCGCGTCGAGGCGGTCGCCGAACAGTTCGCGGTTCGGCAGGCCGGTGAGGCTGTCGTGCACGGCGTCGTGGAGCAGGCGCTCCTCGGCGGTCTTGATCTCGGTGACGTCCGCGATGGTGCCGACCACCCGGATCACCTCGCCGTCGGCGCCGATCACCGGCCGCGCCTTCAGCCGGTACCAGAAGAACGTGCCGGCCTCCGAGCGCAGGCGGAAATCGTGGACGATGCGCCCGCGCCGCTCCTCGATCACCGTGTCGAGGGCCGCCGAGTAGCGCTCCACGTCGAACGGGTGGAGGGCGCCCAGCCAGTTGGTCGCCGGCCCCTCCAGGGTGCCGCGGGCGAGGCCGAGCTGGGCCTCGATCTCCGGGCCGACGAAGACCCGGTCGGCGGGCACGTCCCAGTCGAACACCACGTCGCCCGCGCCGGTCAGCGCCAGCGCCCGGCGCTCGGTGTCGGAGACGAGGGCGTGGCTGAGGCCGCCGCCCGCGAAGGCGTGCTGGAGCACCGTGAAGCCGATCAGCATCACGATCAGCACGAGGCCGCCGATCAGGGCCGGCTGGACGAGGTCGCTGCCGATCTGGCCGGTCACCGCGAAGCCCGCCGCCGTCACCCAGACGACGAGCAGGAGCCAGGTCGGCACCAGCAGGATCGCCCGGTCGTAGCCATTATGGGCGGCGAGGTAGACGATCAGCAGCAGGCCGATCCCGGCCACCGCGGCGATCGAGATCCGCGCCACGCCCGCCGCCACCGGCGGATCGAACACCGCGAGCCCGACGAGGCCCGCCAGGAAGGCGAGCCAGAAGAACGCCACGTGGCTGTAGCGCACGTGCCAGCGGGCGAGGTTGAGATAGGCGAACAGGAAGACCAGCAGCGTCGCCCCGAGCACCGCCTCCGCGGAGGCCCGGTAGACCCGCTCGGCGAGTTCGGTGACCGGGAACACCCGCTGCAGGAAGCCGAAATCGATGCAGGCATAGGCCAGCACCGACCACGCGAGCGCGGCGGCGGCCGGGAAGATGATCGCGCCCTTGACCACGAACACGATGGTCAGGAACAGGGCCAGCAGGCCGCTGATCCCGATGATGATGCCCTTGTAGAGGGTCAGGCCGGCGGTCTTGCGGCGGTAGGCGTCCTGGTCCCAGAGGCGGAGCTGGGGGACGTTGGAGCCGCGCAGCTCGGCCACGTAGGTGACGGTGGCGCCGGGATCGAGCGTGATGGTGAACTGGTCGGCCTCCGGGTTCTCGTCCCGCTCGGGCCGGATGCCCTGGCTCGCCGTGATGGCGGCGATGCGCGAGCCGCCGAGATCGGGCCAGATCACCCCGGAATCGACCAGCCGGAAATGCGGGGCGACCAGGATGCGGTCGATCTGCTCGTCGGTGTCGTTGGTGAGCGCGAACACGATCCAGTCGGGCCGGGCGCCGGCGTCGCGCGCCTTCACGACGATGCGCCGGACGATGCCGTCCTTGCCGGGCGCCGTGGAGATCTGGATCAGGTCGCCGTCGGAGCGGTAGCGCTCGATCGCGGTGGTCAGGTCGATCACCGGCGCGTCGAGGGTGACGCGGACCGCCTCCACGGCCTGGGCGGGCGCGCTTGCGGCGAGCGTGAGCGCGAGGGCACCGACGAGACCGCCGACCAGGGTCAGGAGGAGGGCGAGGATGCGCAAGGGTGTCTTGACTTCCGGCCGTGCGAGCTTCGGCATCGGCCGCCCGGGCGGCCTCGATCGATAGGCGCGGACCCGACCTGGGGCAAGGTTGCCCCGGGGCCGGTCCACCGCCCGCGGATCGCGCCCCTTTGCGGCCAAATCAAGTTGGGCGGGGCGGGGGCCGGCCGTTCCGGGGGTCTCCGCTCGCAGAGACGGCGGTGCGGCGACCGACCGAAGCTGCCCTACGCCCCCCGGAGCGCGCCCGCGATCCTGTCGAGGGCGGGCAGCTTGCGGATCGGGCCGATCGCCGCCAGCGTCGGCGTGCCCTGCAGCATCGCGGCCGCCGCGGCGCGGACGTCCTCGACCGTGACGGCGTCGACCTTGTCGATCACCTCCCCGGCGGGAATCACCCGGCCCCAGGCCAGGATCTGGCGGGCGTTGCGCTCGATGCGCCCGCCCGGCGTCTCCAGGGCCGAGAGCAGCGAGACCTTCAGCTGCGCCTTGGCGCGGGCGATCTCGGTGGCGTCGAGGTCGCGGGCCGCCCGGGCGGTGGCCGCCAGGGTCACGTCGACGAGTTCGGGTAGGTCCGCCCCGGCGGTGCCGGCGCCGATGCCGAACAGGCCGCAATCCGAGAACGGCCAGTGGAAGGCCTGGATCTCGTAGGCGAGGCCGCGGGTCTCGCGCACCTCCTGCCAGAGCCGCGAGGTCAGGCCGCCGCCCAGCACCTGCGCGAACATGTGGAGCGCGTAGTAGCGGTCGTCCCGGAAGGAGAGGCCCGGCAGGCCGATCACCACGTTGGCCTGCTCGAGCTTGCGCGGCATCCGCCGCTCGCCGCCGCCGTAGATTCCCGGCACCGAGGCGGGGGCGGTCTTGGCCGGCAGGGCTCCGAAATGGCGCTCGGCCGCCGCCACGATCGCCTCGTGGGTCACGGCCCCGGCGCCGGCCACGACGATGCGGTCCGGCGTGTACTCCCGGTCGAGATAGGCGCGGATCCCGGCCTCGTCGAAGCTCCGGATCGTCTCGGGCCGCCCGAGGATCGGCCGGCCGACCGGCTGGTCCGGGAAGGCGGCCTCCGTGAAGGCGTCGTAGACCACGTCGTCCGGCGTGTCCTCGACGGCGGCGTATTCCTGCAGGATGACGCCCTTCTCCCGGGCGAGCTCGCCCGCGTCGAACACCGAGTCGGTGAGGATGTCGCCGATCACGTCGAGGGCGAGGCCGGCATCCTCGCCGAGCACCCGGGCGGTGTAGCTCGTCCCCTCCGTGGAGGTGGCGGCGTTGATCTCGCCGCCGACATTCTCGATCTCTTCCGCGATCTTCTGCGCCGACCGGGTGCGGGTGCCCTTGAAGGCCATGTGCTCGATGAGGTGGGACAGGCCCGCCTCGTCGGCGCGCTCGTTGCGCGAGCCGGCGCCGACCCAGACGCCGAGGCTCGCGGTGGCGACCCCGGGCATCGGCTCGGTCACCACCGTCACGCCGTTGTCGAGCCGCGTGGTGCGCAGGGAAGGCGAGGCGGCATGGGTGGAGAAATGCTGGTTCATCGACGGCTCGTCGCGGAGGGGGCCGGATGCGGCGCGGGTCCCCGCTCCCGCACGGGAGAGGGGGCGCGTCGCGTGACGCGCGCCGGGCTCACGCACCCCTCGTGATGCGGGCGCGCTCGCGGATGAGCGCCTCCAGGGCGGCCTGGTCGTTGGCGACCCGGGTCAGGCGCTCGGGCCGGTCCATCAGGTCGGCGAGGTGCGGGGGCAGGGCGGGGCGCAGGCCGCCGGTCGCCCGGGCGACCGCGTCCGGGAATTTCGCGGGATGCGCGGTGGCGAGCGCCACCACGGGGGTCGCCGGGTCCCGCTCCAGGAGCCGCCGCCCGGCCCGGACGCCGATGGCGCTGTGGGGATCGAGCACCACGCCGGTGGCGGCCTGGGTCAGGGCGATCTCCGCCATGACGTCGGGCTCCGGCACCGCCACGGCGTCGAACTCCGCCCGCACCGTCGCCAGCACCTCGGGGTTCAGCGAGAACCCGCCGGACTGCTTCAGACCGGCCATCAGCCGCGACAGGGACGTGGCGTCGCGCCCCAGCGCCTCGAACAGGAGCCGCTCGAAGTTCGACGAGATCTGGATGTCCATGGAGGGCGAGGTCGTGGGGACCACGCCGCGCAGCTCGTAGGCGCCGTGCTCCAGGGTCCGCACCAGGATGTCGTTGGCGTTGGTGCCGATCATCAGCCGCTCGACCGGCAGGCCCATCTGCTTGGCGACCCAGCCGGCGAGCACGTCGCCGAAATTGCCTGTCGGCACCGCGAAGGAGACCGGGCGGTGGGGGGAGCCCAGCGCCACCGCGCTGGTGAAGTAGTAGACCGCCTGCGCCGCGACCCGGGCCCAGTTGATCGAGTTGACGCCCGACAGCCGCACCGCGTCGGCGAAATCGGCGTGCTGGAACAGGGCTTTGACGAGGTTCTGGCAATCGTCGAACGTGCCGTCGACGGCCAGCGCGTGGACGTTCTGCGCCGGCACCGAGGTCATCTGCCGCCGCTGCACCTCCGAGACCCGCCCGTGCGGGTAGAGGATGAACACGTCGACCCGGTCGAGGCCGCCGAAGGCCTCCACGGCGGCCGAGCCCGTGTCGCCCGAGGTCGCGCCCACGATGGTGGCGCGGGCGCCGCGCTCGGCCAGGACGTGGTCCATCAGCCGCCCGAGCAGCTGCATCGCCACGTCCTTGAAGGCGAGCGTCGGCCCGTGGAAGAGTTCCAGCAGGAACAGGTTGTCGTCGAGTTGGGTCAGCGGGCAGACCGCCGGGTGGCGGAACGTCGCGTAGGCCGCGTCGATCATCCGGTCGAGGTCCGGCCCGGCGACGTCGCCGTCGATCAGCGGGCGCAGCACCCTTTTGGCGGCCTCCGCGTAGGGCCGGCCGGCGAGGGCGGCGATCTCCGAACGGCCGATCTGCGGCCAGGTCTGCGGCACGTAGAGCCCGCCGTCGCGGGCGAGGCCCGCCAGGAGCGCGTCCGAGAACGAGAGCGGCGCGGCCGCGCCGCGAGTCGAGACGTGGAGCACAGGGTCCTCCGAGGGAAGGCGCCCCCTCTACACGATGCCGGCGGACCTGTCGAAAGCCGGGCGCGCACGGGGCGGGGCCGGCGGTTTAACCGGGGCTGAACGGGCCGGTTCAGGGCCGGTTGCCCGGCCGCGTCCTAGTGCCGGACCGCCCCGCGGCCCCCGAGCCGCCGGGGCGGATCCCGTCTCGGAGAGAGCCGACATGACCCGAATCATCGCCCTCGCGGGCGTCGCGGCACTGCTGTCCGGCACCGTCGCCTTCGCGCAGGCCCCGC